>CAUUIH010000022.1:0-13279 GCA_963545165.1 uncultured Veillonella sp. | reverse complement strand
AAGGAAGAAATTTCTTCTTTCACCGCTGTGCCCGGCACGATAAATATAGGATAGATTAAATCTTCCACTTGTAATGTTGTTTCACGAACCAACGCGCGCATGGCTGGATTGATGCGCAATCGTCTTGGTCTATTTCGTAATTCCATACTGTGCCTCTTTCTATTTGCAATCGTCCAAGATTAATTCCACCATCGCAGGGATTGTGAAAGTTTCACCAATTAAATCCGGTTGAATCCCTTCTTCTACGCAAGTAGCCCCTGTGATGGGTCCAATACAAACGACCTTCGTGTTTCCTAATAAGCTCACCGCATCAGGACCAAGCATGTCCTTCGTATTCGTCACCGTAGAAGAACTTGTAAACGTAATGTAATCTACTTCGCCTGCCCGTAAGGCTTCTTCTAAATATTCTTTGTGGGACGTATCTTGTACCGTTTCATACAAACGCAATACTGTCACATCGCATCCCGCCTGTGAAAGTCCCTTATAAATCACGTCGCGCGCCACTTTTGGTTGCACCAACACAAACCGCAAGTCGCCTAATTCACGATTTGGCCACACATGACCTTGCTCTGCCGTAATCGTTTCTACCACAGATTCCGCTTGGTAATTTGGTGGCACAATATCGGCACGAATGCCGCGATCTAATAAGGACTTCGCCGTAGCACTGCCGATAGCACATACTTTCATAGAACCTAACGCACGGCTATCTAACCCACGGTCCAACAATCCATCAAAGAAGAATCGCACCCCTTCAGCAGAAGTGAAAATCAATCCATCGTAGGAAGATAAGCTATCATAGGCCACATCCATCTCCTCTGTGCGAGGCAAAGCTTGTGTTTTAATAGCAGATGCTTCAATGACATGAGCACCTAAGTCTAATAAGCGTTCTGATAAGGCGCTAGCTTTACTACGAGCCCGTGTGACCACGATAGTCTTTCCAAATAACGGTTTATTATCGAACCAACGCAATTGCTCCCGCAAGGATACCACTTCCCCAACGATGACAATAGCTGGCGCTTTCAATTGTGCTTTTTCTACATCTTCTACTACATGTTCCAAGGTAGATACCACTGTTTCTTGAATCGGTTTTGTACCCCAACGGATCACCGCCACTGGTGTTTCCTTAGGTCGACCATATTTGATTAAGTTATTGGCAATGCTCGGCAAATTGGAGATGCCCATCACAAAAGAGATAGTATCCACAGATTTTGCTAAGCCTTCCCAATTCATACCAGACTCTGGTTTTGTAGGATCTTCATGCCCCGTAACGATGGCAAAAGAAGTCGCCATGGCACGCTGTGTGACAGGAATTCCTGCATAGGCTGGCGCTGAAATACCAGAGGTAATACCTGGTACAAATTCAAATGGCACACCTGCCTCTACCAACGCTAACGCCTCTTCACCACCACGGCCAAATACTAATGGATCTCCACCTTTTAGGCGAGCTACTACTTTGCCTTCTAAACCGCATTTTACGAGAAGTTCATTGATTTCCCATTGGTGCATCGTATGATTATTACTTTTTTTGCCAGCATAAATCATCTCGGCGCCTTCTTTGGCATAGGACAAGAAATGCGCATCTGCTAAATAGTCATAGACAATGACATCTGCTTTTTCAATACATTCCTTACCTTTCAGAGTGATTAATTTATGATCGCCCGGTCCGGCACCAATTAAATATACAATGCCTGTCATTTTAATACTCCTCTTTCTACTAAATCGTCAATGATGGCCTTGCCCCCCTCTTCATAGAGAGCTTTCGCCAAATTACGACCTAACATATCTGCTTTTTCTTTCGGTCCTGACAATTCACCTTCAAAGCAATTTTTTCCATCCAAAGAAGCAATGATAGCTTTCAAGGTCAATTGTCCTTTATAAATCGTTCCATGCACGCCCATCGGCACTTGGCAACCACCTTCGAGCTGACGAAGGAAACTGCGTTCCCCACGGGTAGCCCACATGGTATTTTCATCATGCAATACAGACAACATGTCTAGCATTTCTGCATCGTCCTTACGACACTCGATACCCAATGCCCCTTGTCCTACCGCAGGAATGATTTCATCGCTAGTGAAAGTCTGTGTAATCACTGATTCTAAACCCAACCGTTTTAACCCTGCCTCTGCTAATACAATGGCATCAAAGTTTTCTGTTTCTAGTTTGTTCAATCGTGTTTGCACATTCCCACGAAGTACAGAAATCTGCAAATCTGGACGTCGATTCAATAGTTGTGCTTGGCGACGTAAACTGCTAGTGCCTACCTTAGCACCTTGTGGCAATTGATCCAGTGTTTTATACTTCGGAGATACCAAAGCATCACATGGTGTTTCACGCTCTGTGATAGCCCCTAATACTAAATCGTCTGGTAATTCCGTTGGCATATCTTTCAAGCTATGCACCGCCAAATCGATGCTACCATCGCGCATAGAGGCTTCTAGTTCTTCTGTAAACAAACCTTTACCACCGATTTCTGCCAATGGTTTTTCTAAAATACGATCACCTTTCGTACTATGATGAACTAACTCCACCTTGCACTGTGGATAATGTGTTCGCAATGTATCTGCTACATAATTAGCTTGCCATAAAGCAAGAGCACTACTACGGGTGCCTATACGAATTATATCTCTCATAGTGTGTCGTCCTCCACTTCCAAAGCAAACATATCTTGGAATAACTTCCAATAATCTCGCTCTTCTTCTTTACCCGCTACTTCACCAAAATGAATCATTGGATCACGCAACAATTTACGTACCAACATGCGGGACATGTTACTAATAATCTTGCGCTCTAGCTCTGTCGCATCTGGTAATTTTGCCATGGCACGATGCACTTCACGTTTACGAATGGCTTCTGCTTTTTCACTGAGCAAGACCATAATTGGACGAACCGATAAATATCGTAATTTTTCTTCAATTTCCTGTAACGCTTCTTCAAGGATTGGCTCTGCTTTTCGAGCTTCTTCTTCTCGTTGGTGCTTGTTCGCTTCTACTACACTTTCCAAGGCATCAATATTAAACAAGTACACGCCTGGAATTTCTGTAACATCTGGATTAATATCACGAGGAACAGCAATATCGATCATGACAATTGGTTTACCACGACGACCATCCATGATTTCTTCCGCTTCTTCTCGCTCGATTACGTAATGCGGGGCACCTGTGGATGTAATAATAATATCTGCTGTTTTAGCTTCTTCCACAAAATGGTCAAAGGCCACCGCTTTACCATGGAATTGTTTTGCCAATTCTTCTGCTGTTTTGAAAGTCCGATTGGACACGAAAATACTCTTTACCCCTTTAGCTTGCAAATGACGAGCTGTGAGCTCACTCATTTGACCGGCCCCCAGGATAAGCACCTTCGCATCCGCCATAGGGATATCTAAACTATCTTCCGCTAAGTTGACCGCTGTATAACTCACAGAAACAGGTGTATTCGCAATCCCGGTCATAGTCCGCACACGTTTCCCTACAGCAATGGCTTTTTGGAAAATAATATTAGACACAGATGCTGTTAATCCCTTACTATAGGAAGAAATATAGGCCATTTTTAATTGACTTAAAATTTGACCTTCCCCTAATACAAGAGAATCCAAGCTAGATGCTACCCTAAATAAATGAGAAATACATGCCTTCCCTTCATGAAGGAAGAACCATTTCTCATCTACGTCTACCGTTTCTTCACCTTTCAGATGCAGTAGTAAACGTATCATATATTCTTTTACATTCTCCATGTCATTTAGGACGACATAGAGTTCTGTGCGGTTACACGTCGATAAAAGGACGCACTCCTCTACTTCTTCATGAGCATAGATATGATCCATAGCATGATCGAGAGCTTCTTTGGAAAAAGAAAATTTCTCCCGCACATCTACAGGTGCACTTCTATGATTCAGACCTAATACGACTAATTGCATGTACAATATTCTCCTTCACTGGGTCTCCTTGACCCTCTATTATTTGTATAAACTCCGATTCTCCTAAATAGGTTCGCCAGAACTGTTCTCGTTCCTTAGGAGTCTTTAATATATGTTGTAATTCTTGCCTCCATAGACGAATCTGAGGTAGCCACTCGGCTAATATACCATATCTTCTTTCTATATCCTGTCTAAGCAAACGACTCACACGAGGGCTCACTTGATTTGTAAATATAGAAATCTCTAAATCACCAATTTCTGTAGCACTGCCAAATACCCAGTTAGAATCGTCTTTCACATCAGCTCGATTCATGAAAGCCTGCACGTTTTGGGCATCTTCCATAACCTTTGCATTCACAATAGAGTTATCCGTAGCAATGATGACAAATTGTTGGCCTACCATATATTCTGAGCTATAAGGTTTTGCTATCCATTGCAATGTACCTTCTTCATGGTATGTTGCAATCTCAGGCAATACATCAGGACTTATCACCAAAATTTGGGCACCTTCGTCTATTAATTTTTTAATCCGCCGTAAGGCCACTTCTCCACCGCCCACAACAAGGCAGGGTCTATTTTTCAGTGAAAGTCCTACTGTGATCATCCCTGTATCCTTATACTCTCTACAATGGCAAAAACGGCTTGAATACTCAAGCCGAAATTCACCTTATGCTTCTGTTTCAGTCTCTACAGGTGTAATTTCCTGTAAAGCAATCCCATCTAATAATTGTAGTTGCGCTGTTAAAATAGATTCTACTTTTGCACGGAATACGGCCATTTCATTCGCAATGGTAGCATATTTAGCTTCTGCTTCTCGCAACGCACGATTAGCATCTTCTAAGATTAATTTACGTTGTTGCTCTGCATTTTGTAGAATTAAATCAGCTTCTTTACGTGCTGCCTCTTTTACGTTTTCACCAGTTTCTTGAGCCAGTACCAATGTATTGCGCATAGTTTCTTCCGTTGATTCATATTGATTCAAACGTTTTTCCATTTGCTCTACTTTATCAGTCATTTCGCGATTTTCGCGATACAAGATTTCATAGGCTTGTACCACTTCATTCAAGAACTCGTTGACTTCGTCGCAGTCAAAGCCGCGAATACTTTTTCCAAACTCTTTATTATGAATATCCATTGGTGTTAACATAGGATCAGCCTCCTTACATAAATCGTTTTAGATGTACTCCAATACGTCCTTTTTTAGACGTACCCGTAATACTTTCTATTTGCATACGACCTCTGCCACGAAGAGAAATCACATCCCCTTCTTTTACTTCTTGCGCTGGCCCTTTCGCAGGTTGCCAATTCACTTGCACCAATCCTGCTTTAATCGCTTCTACGACTTTTGTACGAGATGTACTAAACCCAGAAGAAGCTATAGAGTCCAACCGCATGGATGCAACAGTAGTTCGCACTTCTTTTATTTTTTCTTCTTTCGGTTGTAATTCACTCAATTCCATCCGTGACACTGTAACAGTCACCATGGCAATTTTTGTAAAGTTTTGAATTACAAAATCTGCTATCGTTGCATCTACAATCACTTGGGCACCGCCACTTGTGACGATAATATCTCCGAAATGAGTGCGATCAATACCAAGCCCCATCAAAGAGCCCAATACATCACGATGCGTCAACAGTCGGAATCGTGGATCCCAAGATACTTTCAACACCGCAATTTGTAAATCTACCGTTCCTTGAAAGTGTGGGTCCACAAAAGCCACTCTGAGACGTTCCGCCCCTTCATAGCCGCCACTGGAAATGGTCTCAATACCACCGAAATTCGCTTTTACTGCATCTGCAATGACAAGACCCGCAGGGGACATAAAATCCGTTACACGGTACGGCCTGCCTGCTTGTACTTGTTCCGCTAGATCAATCATACGTCTAGCTTCTTCGCCATTACCAGATGCTTCAAAATATCGAATTAACTTTTCTTTATCTTTCACGTTGTTTTCCTATTTCATTTGACCGCTCATAGCAAGCTAAGATACCTTCCATAATAGAGGAGCGCAACCCTTCTTTTTCCATGGCTGCAATGCCCGCTATGGTAGTGCCTCCTGGAGAAGTTACCTGATCCCGTAGCACACTAGGATGAGATCCTGTTTCTAAGGCAATCAAGCCCGATCCATACATAGTCTGTACCGCCGCTTGCAATGCCAATGGTCGAGTGAGTCCAATCCGAACTCCTGCATTTGCCATAGCATCTAAAATGGTATACATATAGCCTGGACCAGCGCCCGCTAATGCGCCAATACGGTCTAAATCAGCTTCTGAACATACGACAGCTTCGCCTAACGCTTCAAAAATACGCAAAGCTTGCTCTCGTTCACCTGGCGTTACCGTTTCACTACTTGCAATGGCTGTAAAACCAGCTTTCACCAGGATTGGAGTATTCGGCATAGCTCGTAACCAATGCGCATGGGGCGCAAAGGACTGCAAAGTGTCCAATGTGATACCTGCTGCGATGGAAATACATAATGTTCTCGGCTCAATCAGTGGGCCTACCTCTTGCATAAGAGATGGCAATACTTGAGGTTTTACGCCAAATACGATGGTTCTATACTCATCGAAGGCAGGTATGGCATCACTGTCCGTAAAGGCTGTCACACCTAATGTGCGCTCTAATTCCGCCGCTTGTTCACTGCGACGCACCAATACATCTACTTCCTCAGGACCCCAAACACCTTGTTCCAAAGCCCCTTGTAAAATAGCACCACCCATCGATCCTACACCAATTAGTAGTATTTTTTGCATGGCTACCTCCTGCTACTTAGGCTTGTGGTTCTTTCCAAGCTAATTTATCAGATATTTCTGTATATTCTTTGTCTGTATAATCTACTGTTACATTGACTGGCACGCAGATGAAAATATCTTTGCCAATTTTTTCTAATTTGCCATCTAAAGCAAAGGTTGCGCCACTAACAAAGTCCACAATACGTGCCGCTTCATGAGGGTCTGTATTTTCAAAATTAATCACTACTGGACGCATATCGCGTAATTGATTTGCAATGTTTTCAGAGTCTTCGAATGCTTTTGGCTCTACGATGACTACTTTCATACCACTAGAACGTTGTGCCACTGTGTTATATCCTCCTGTTTTTGGATGTGCTGCTGATGCTACAGGTCCATTACCACCTGCCACTGGTGCTGTTACCACTGGCTGTTGAGATTCTTCCTCATATACTTCTTCTGGATAGTCTTCATATTCATATCCATCATCTTGATTACCGCCAAAAAAGTTTTTTACAGAATTCCAGCTGTCTTTCAGTGCCATCGTCATTTCCTCCATTACTTATCATAGTGGCGTTCTCCAAATATTGCGGTTCCCACACGAACAATATTTGCACCCTCTTCAATTGCTACTTCAAAATCATGGGTCATCCCCATGGATATATATTCAATCTGCCCTTCATCGAAATGAAGTTTCATGTCTTCAAATAAAGCATGTGCCACTCTAAAGATAGGGCGTGCCTCTTCTGGATCATCAAAAAATGGTGCCATACACATAAGCCCTTTTACCCGTACATTGGGTAATGTTTTTGCATATTCACGTATAGTTGGAAATTCTTCCACATCCATACCCGACTTGCTCTCTTCTCGTGCCACATTGACTTGTAGTAATACTTCTTGTACTAGCCCTTCTCTAGCGGCAATGCGCTGAATTTCATCCAACAACTTAACACTGTGAACCGAATGAATCAGCTCGAACTTACCCACCACATTGCGCACTTTGTTGTTTTGTAATTGTCCAATCAAATGCCATTGTAGCTCTGGTCCCTGGTAGAGTTCCATTTTTTTTTTTGCTTCTTGTACACGATTCTCGCCCACGGTTCTTACACCTAGTTGCGCCACCTCTTGCACCGCCTCTACAGGATGATTCTTCGTCACTGCTACTAGCGTAACAGAATCTGTTCTTCCCACTCGTGCTTTCGCCGCTTCCATGCGTTCTTGCACTTCATGTAATGCTGTTGCTATCATATATGTCAGTCCTCTTTCGTCGTTACAATCCACTCTGAAAGGTCTTCATAAAAAAAATAATACTTTATCTTTCTTATTATAAACGAAAGAATAAGAAAAGTACATAGAAAAAGCATGACTTCAAGCCTAGTTCTCTGTATTTTCTTATTCTTAGTTATCTATTTTATAAATTTGTCAAGTATTTAATCCTAGGCTTTCTCTCGTAAGACAGCGAACATGGCCATGCGACCTGTGCGCCCTTGATCTCGTCGATACGAGTAACATCCATCCGTAGTCATCGTATCAGTGGATGACACCGACACTTGCTCCTGTGGCACACCCTTCTGCACCACACAGGCGGCAATGTATCCTTTCAAGTCTACATGCGGTGTGCCCGTCCTTTGACCTGCTCGTTGGATATAACGCACCACCTCGTCCACCTGTGAAAGTCTCAAGGCATGCATGTCTTGTCGGAATTGTTCCGCTATCTCCTCACTGACCTCGAAGGAGCCCCCTCCAATGGAAGGACCGATGAAGAGATAACAATCGACTGGTAACGTTCCGTACGCATCGTGCATACTATCTATGGTACGTTCCACAATGTGAGCGATGGCACCACGCCAACCGGCATGGACAACCGCCACCGCATGATGCACTGCATCATAGATGAGGACAGGCACACAGTCCGCCACAAGTAACAAGAGAGGTACATCCACCAAGTTCGTATGGATTGCATCACTGTCTGGGATGCTGTCGTCCCAACTGAAAGCACCTCGACCCACAAGCTCTTGTGTCACCCTCGTCACACCAACACCATGCACTTGCTCACCACAAGTCAAATGAGTTGGTTCTACCCCTAACACCTGTGCTAAGTGCCGACGATTCTCTGCCACTGCCTCTGGATTATCGCCCACATGAAGACCCATGTTGAAACTATCAAAGCTGCCTTCACTAACACCGCCATATCGATAGGTCACACCATGAGTGAGAGAGAACTGTTCTAACAGAGGAGAGTATTGGTAGGTAATATTTGTGGAGGTGTTTTGAGGGAGGGGAGATTGGCGGAGAGCGGAGGAAGGTTGAAATGATTTAGTTGTGTTCATGTTGTGCCTCCTTTGTCGTAGAAACATAATGTGTGAATGGTAACTTATATTCCAGTCATATTAGGAAGTTGATACTCTTATCTTAGTTACCTTTTCTCCGTCATTCTCAAAATGTATACCTCTTATTGCATCCGAAGACCACACAAAATATCCATAGAACCAATCATTTTCACTATTAATATAATTAGGTCTACCATATGCTTGATACACAGCTTCTAAAGAGTCTCCGACTGCAATACCACGATAAGTCACAGCATCTCTATTCTCTATAGTTATCATACCGGCTCTATCTACTTCTCCCATAAGACTAGAATACTCGATTCCGCCATATCTCATAAATGTATTTGGACCAGTATATGAAGAAGGATTGTACATTCTTTCTTCTGTCGGTTCTCCCAAAGCCTTTCGTATTTCGCTATATTTCGCATTCACTGGTACTCCTGCAATAGTAAGATCTTGTATATCCATACTTTGCCCTACTACTTGTCCGTGCCTAAAACTACTTGGATACTCCGACCGTTGTGGCAAACGAATTGTACCGGAAGATGTACTACTTGTTCCAATAGAACTGTTTTGCTTCCCTGCTTCATTCCAAGATTTTTCAACCTTTTTCCATGTTTTAGACAACCAGCTAGCTTCTACATGAGCAGGCGTAAAGATCGTGGCACTGAATAGTGCTAGTAAAATAGATGTGGTTAGTTTTTTCATAAAAGTACCTCTCATTGGAAATATATATTAATGAGAATTCAGATGAATTTTTGTTACTCTTTCACCATCATTGTCAAAATAAATGCCTGAAATATAATCTGTGTTCCACATAAATGTACCATAAAACCACGCATTATTATCAAATATATGTGTTGGTCGACCATAGGCACTATACACCTGTTCTAGCCTGTCACCTACCGCAATCCCACGATGAGTCGTAGCATCTCGATTCGTAATCTCAATATAATCTACCACATTATCATCATCATAGTCGCCTTTTGTGAATGACATAACAAATCTTACCCCACCATATCTCATACCGTGATTAATTTCACTAGGCTCACCAAGGCTATTTCTTATCTGTCTGAAAGTAGCTCCCATCGGAACCCCAAGCACTTGATATTCAATGCCATCCATTTTATACCCTATTAATCGTCCTCCTCTATAACTACTCGGATACTCCGACCGTTGTGGCAAACGAATTGTACCAGAAGATGTACTACCTGTTTCTACAGGCTCTCCTTTAGAAGCCTTATTTCGCTCTGAGGTTTCATTCCAAACTTTTTCTAGTTTTTTCCAAGACTTCGACAACCAACTGGCTTCTACATGAGCTGGCGTGAAAATTGTGGCACTGAATAGTGCTAGTAAAATAGATGTAGTTAGTTTTTTCATAAAAGCACCTCTAATTAAACCCAACTTTATTTTTCGCATTTAATGATATTTTGCCCTACTTTATTTGCATCTAGCACTTCTAGTATTTTCAAGGCTATTGCATTAATTACTGGTACCGCAACAGAGTTTCCAAATTGTTTATATGCTTGTGTATCACTAACGGGTATAATAAACTCTTCCGGAAATCCTTGTAATCGACTTGCTTCTCTTGGTGTTATCTTTCTTGGATTCTTTCCATCTTGACGTATTAATATTTCACTACCATCTTTATAATATCTGGCAGAGATAGTATTAGTATAAGGGCTTTCAGCATCAAACAAGGAATATCCAAAGCCTTTTCCATTTTTTTTATTTTCAATTTTTCTTCGTTGATGTCCTTCCCATAATGCATCAGAAATCGTGTATTTCTCAGGTATGTCTCTTTCTAAAATATCGCCTACACGTATTTCTGTTTTCGGTGGATTTGGAAATTCATATGTAGCATAATTAGGAACACTATTTCTATCAAATCCTACTATATAAATCCTTTCTCGGTTTTGAGGAACCCCAAAGTCTTTTGCTTTAAAAACATTATCATATACAGCATACCCAAGATCCTCTAAAGATTTTTTTATAACACTAAAAGTTTTACCTTTGTCGTGACTTTTTAGGTTTTTTACATTTTCTAAAAGAAAAGCTTTTGGTCTTTTAGCCTTTATAATTCGTTCTATTTCAAAAAACAATGTCCCTCTAGTATCTTCAAAGCCTAGCTTTTTTCCTGCCTGACTGAACGCTTGACATGGAAAACCTCCCACTAAAATATCATGATTTGGAATATCTGACTCATTAATTAATGTAATATCTCCTGAAGGTTCCTCTCCATAGTTAGCCTTATATGTTTTTGCCGCAAATTTATCAATTTCACTACTAAAAACAACTTTGGTTTTACCAGTTAATTGAAATCCCAGCCTTGTACCACCAATGCCTGCAAATAAATCTATCATTGTATAGTCTGCATCACTCTTATTAGGAAATGGTACATCTTCTGGAAATAATAATATCTGATTCAGTTCTAATTTCGAGGGACCACCAATCCCATTCTCCCACCGTCTAATCGTTCTATCTCCATGTTTAGCTAAACCAACAGCATCAGCTAACTCCTTTTGTGTCATATTTAACCGTATCCTTTTTTCCTTTATTAAAGCACCAATACATTGGCATTTCTCTTCATTATTATGTATACTTGTAATCAAAGGACTGCACCTCTTTCATATGTGTTAATAATAGGACTTTATGTCCTGTACTTGACACAATTATAACAAGTCTACTTACGTTTGGAAAGGAGAAACTATGGAACTAAAATTATATGTGAATTTTATAAAAACGAGTCGTACTGAATACTTTTCAGATATTAAACCATATGATCTTATCTACAAACAATTTACTGCACTAGATTTACACAAAAAAAGTCCCGAATATTTTTATGAACATGCTAGCACTATAATGAAATTACTTCGTGATATGTCATGGAACGAATTTCAAGAAACAGAAAAACAATTCACATCAGAAATGCTTGCTTCTTTATATAAACATAAGGATATAGATACCATGGGAAGTAAAGAAGCCATCAACTGGTTTACTAGTGAGTTTCCGTCGCATATCTACAGCCTAAATCTCTCTAACACTCAAAGTAGACGTAGTCGTGCAGGCAAAGAGTTTGAAGCTATCATTGAACTCATTTTGATAGGTGCAAATATTCCATTAGATAGCCAAGGCAGTATTGGGACGAGATATTTTACAGAAAAAGGTCTTGGAAAACTAGTCGATATTGTGTCACCTGGATCTACTGAGTATACTGTTAATAAACGTGATACTGTTTTAATTAGTGCAAAAACGACACTCCGCGAACGTTGGCAAGAAGTCCCTGAAGAAATGGCTCGCACTGGTGCAAGAGAAATGTTTTTGGTAACACTTGATGAGTCTATCAGCCAAGAGGTGATAGAAACATTAAATGACAACAATATCCAATTAGTAACCACCAATTCCATCAAAGAAATTTATTATCCAAATAATAACAGTGTAATTACCTTAGAAAAACTATTATTAATTTTAAAAGAAACTACTGATAAATGGGATAACTTTTCACTTCCACCAGAAAAAGAACTTGAACGAAAATCAAACATAGAAAAACAAATTCAAAAACATCTTAATCATCCTTTTATAATTGAGTATTATAAGCAACTTCTTTAAAACAACTATTCTACACAGTAAAAAGCGAACCCTTTTTCATGGTTCGCTTTTTCTCATTGCTTATTTTGTCTAGCTCTTCTCAGCTAGTTCTCTTCCTTTTTCTGTGACTTTCAGAATAATTTTTTCTGGTGACAAGCAGTCCAATAAATAGGTTCCGCCTAACACATTAAGATACTTACTCAGCTCTCGCACTAATTCTGCGGTGATGGTAATGCCTTCACCTCGAAGTACCAACAAAGCATCCAAGAATGCATGGACGATGCGCGGATTATTGGATGTATTACGCTCTAAGATATCAGTTATAAAGCTAGCTTGTTCGCACACCAATTTGGTAAGTTCAAAAGGGTCTGACCGCTGCCCATCATAGGTCAATCGTCCGATCCACCACAAACGAGCCACCCCTTGTCGAGTCAACGACACCCGTGGTCCCATACCAAAGAAGAAATGATTCCGTATGGTATCCACTGAGGATCGTCCATCAATGTTCCAACGATATTTAATATATTTCCAAAAATAACCAAGTCCTAAGCCAGCCCACAACCTTTCATCCGATGCTTGAGAATCTGTCAAAAACTGTAAATTACCATATACAATTTCCACATTCTTCGCTTCTGTAGAAAAAGGATTCTCACCATCCATACGTACTTCAAAGTCTGGGATGTCCTCATAGGAGGTTGGTAAAAAGAGCATACCTTCT
>CAUUIH010000021.1:0-13731 GCA_963545165.1 uncultured Veillonella sp. | reverse complement strand
GCAGCCAAAGTCCCTGAATTAGGTATGGGCATGACAATATCCGCTTCAAACTGTGTTTCCTTTGCCAACTGACGACCCATGTCCATCCTTGCTTCTGCTACACCTTGGCCATCGATGACACTGGTAGGGTGTGCAAAATAAATATATTCAAAGATACATGTATGTTGCTCCATCTGAGTATACACATCTTGATATCTGTCACTAGGGACCTCCCCATCAATACCAAGATCGCTCACGGTCCCATACCCTAATATGTTCGTTTTGATTATAGGTGCACTACGAACAGCCGTTCTATCAACAAGAATTATTTCACCAGGCCGTACATCGCGAATGAAAGTCCCCTCTATAGCCTTTATGGCGCAACTTTCAGAAGCAAGTACATATCCATGCGCCGTATGTCCTATACAAAGAGGACGATATCCATGAGGATCTCGTACACCCATAAGCATCGTATTCGTAGCAATCGTCAAGGAAAAGGCCCCTTCCAATCGTCCACAAGCTTGCTGAATAGCACCTACGATGGTCGATGCATTGGACCGTTGGATTAAATGGACGATAACTTCTGAATCCATTGTGGTCGTAAACACACAGCCTTGGGCTTCTAATTCACGACGTAATGTTAGGGCATTCGTCAAATTTCCATTATGGGCTACTGCAAATGTTCCCCACGGTGATGTTCCTACAAGAGGTTGTACATCACTAGGATTCTCTATCTCTGTCGTAGAATACCGCACATGTCCAATCCCCATATGACCTTCTACGGCAGAAACACCCTGCAAGGCTTCTTTCACGAGCCCCGACCCTTTCACCACATCTATCTGTGATTCATGAACAACAGCGATACCAGCACCCTCTTGCCCTCGGTGCTGTAACGCCACAAGTCCTTCATATATCGTTGTCCCCATAGGCAAGGTACTATCATAAAGTCCAAAGACTCCGCATTCCTCATGCCATGTATCTAATACACTATCATATTTCATTATGCCCCCTAGAGTCATACCCTACTCGTATCGTGCACACGGATAGATTATCAAATGTCAAACTAACTCTATTATAACTTGCTACACAGGTATCTTCAATATAAACTCAGGGAATCAACAAAAAAGTGGTATACTTAAGATACAAGAACTCATGTATGAAATGTTAACAAACATACTATCTACAGCATTAAAAATCCCCTACCGTCATAGTAACCTAAAGGAGGCTATGTATGCACATCTTCCGTCTATTTGTGGCGCCTCGCACAACTACTTCACAAGAATCAGAACAATTACGTATGACCTTTGAACAGGACTTACAGATTCCGCTCACCGGTCTCACAATCTACGAACGATACGACATCTCTGGAATTACAGAGTCGGAGTTTGAACGTGCCAAAACTCTCATTTTTTCTGAACCTCCTATAGAGACTACCTGTACTACATTGCTCTTATCCGATCTAGACCATCCCATTGTGATTGCCCCTATGCCAGGCCAATATGACCAACGCGCCGACTCTGCGGAACAATGTTTATCCATCCTCACCGGTCATGATCATAGTACAGTACGTACTGCACGAGTCTATGTATTGACTGGTCCCCTCTCCAAAGCGCATATAGATAGAGCTCGACAATATCTCTTGCAATCTATCGATGCCTGTGAAATCTCTATGGACCTTCCTACCACCCTAGACATAGTAACACCGGTGGTTCCAGAAACTTCCTACCTAGAGGCGTTCACCGCATTGTCGGAAACGGGACTGAAGGAACTCCTTCACTCCATGCAATTAGCTATGACTCTAGAAGACCTACTCTGTATTCAAAGGTACTTTCAAAAAGAACATCGCAATCCCACGGTCACCGAGATTCGTGTATTAGACACCTATTGGTCAGATCATTGTCGCCACACTACATTTAACACACAGTTAACAGAGATTACCTTTGATGAGTCTGAACTTACGAAGCCGATTCGAAAAACATATCAGACGTATCTTGAAACAAAAGAAAAACTGAATCCATCAGCCAATGCAGTATCCACATTAATGGACATAGCCACCATGGCTATGCAAGAACTTCGTCATCAAGGCAAACTGAATCAATTAGATGTATCGGATGAAATCAATGCGTGTACCATTGTTGTCCCTGTGCAAGTGGATGATAAGGAAGAAGAATGGCTGTTATTGTTCAAAAACGAAACCCATAATCACCCTACTGAAATCGAACCTTTCGGTGGTGCTGCCACCTGTTTAGGGGGCTGTATTCGTGACCCTCTCAGTGGTCGTGCCTATGTATACCAAGCCATGCGCATCACTGGATCTGGGAACCCTTTAGTCCCAAAAGAACATACCTTACCTGGTAAATTACCACAATCCTATATTACTACAACTGCTGCCAAAGGGTTTTCTTCCTACGGCAATCAAATTGGGGTTCCTACAGGAGAAGTACGAGAATATTATCATGATTCCTATCAAGCTAAACGATTAGAAGTAGGCGCCGTCATCGGTGCTATGCCACGATCTCATGTACGTCGTGAAAGCCCTGTCCCAGGAGACCTTATTATATTGCTAGGTGGTAAGACCGGCCGTGATGGCTGTGGCGGTGCTACGGGATCTTCTAAAACGCATACGAAAGACTCCCTCTCTACCTGTGGTACAGAAGTCCAAAAGGGAAACCCTGTGACAGAACGAAAATTACAACGTGTATTCCGTATCCCAGAGGTGACACAATGTATCAAGCGATGCAATGACTTTGGAGCAGGCGGTGTAGCTGTGGCCATTGGAGAGCTCACAGATAGCATTCACATTCACTTAGATGCTATCCCTACCAAATACGCAGGGCTTACAGGTACAGAGCTAGCCATTTCAGAATCCCAAGAACGAATGGCTTGTATCATAGATCCTACTGACTGGAAGCGAATCCAATCTCATTGTGCAAAGGAAAATCTAGACGCCACCATCGTAGGGGAAGTAACAAATACGGGTCGTCTAATCATGGAGTTTCAAGGAGAGACAATTGTCGACTTACATCGTTCATTCTTAGCCACAAACGGAGCTACACAAAGTGCTAACGCCCATATCGTATCTCCAAGAGCAAGCCTCTCTCCTTCGTTTATGATGAATGCATCTTCTCTCTCTACAACAGTCAAAGCCTCCATAGAAGCACGATTCCATCACGCCTTACAGGATTTGAATAGCACCTCACAAGAAGGATTGCGCTCTATGTTTGACTCTACGGTAGGTGGGAATACGGTGCTCTTCCCTTATAGCGGAACCTATCTGAAAACTCCTGTTCAAGGGATGGTCGCAAAACTTCCTGTGTTACACGGAACTACCACGACTACGAGCATCATGACCCATGGTTTTGATCCTTACCTATCAGAGTGGAGTCCATTTCATGGAGCTCAATATGCAGTGCTCCTTAGCTTAGCAAAGTTAGCCGCTTTAGGAGGAGATATTTCTAGGGCCTATCTAAGTTTGCAAGAATATTTTGAAAAACTCAACAGCCCTACCTCCTGGGGTAAAGTCGTATCTGCTCTATTGGGTGCCTACGAAGCGCAACGCCAATTAGGTGTAGCCGCTATTGGTGGCAAAGATTCCATGAGTGGTACATTCCAAGACCTCCATGTGCCACCTACTCTTATTTCGTTTGCCGTCACCACCGAGGATGTCCATCGTATACTATCCCCCCATATTCATGAGGCAAAACATCATATCCTACTCCTGCATGTACCAGAACTCTTTGATGGTACCCCTGATTGGACTGCCTTTAAGGCACATTGCAAAACCTTGCGTGCCTACAACATCACGCAACAAGTGTATAGTGCGTATGTAGTAGAACAAGACGGCATAGGGCCTGCTACTGTGAAAGCTTGTCTAGGCAATGCCATTGGTTGTGTCTACGATCAAAAAGAATTGCAAAAACTAGCTATCACAGTGTCTTCTTTACATAAAAAACGAAATCTCGATCAAACTATTACCTCGCAATCCCTTGCCAATACAACAAAGAATCATGGTACCAATACTGGTCTAACTCCAGAGGATATGTTGTTCTACCCATTCCGTGGTTCCTTCCTTATAGAGGTGGATACCACAACAGCCCAAACATTACAGACCATGTCACATATCTACCACATTGGCACTACCCAAGAAGAACCCACTATGGTTATGGAGGATACCACTATAGCATTAGATAGTTTACTCAAATCCTATGAGCATACCTTAGACCCCATCTTTCCTATCTATGGAAAGGAACATTCCTCTGTCACAAAAGACCTCTCAGTCTCAGAGTTAGAAACAAATGCCATAGAACCTCACACCTCTACTGAAATGAAGTGTATAAGGTCTTTTCCATCTGATACACCGCATGATGATTCAAGTAGATTCTATTCTCCTATATCTCACCCGAAAGTTCTCATCCCAGTATTTCCAGGCACCAATTGTGAATATGAATCTGCACGGGCTTTCACAGAGCATGGGGCCAAGGTAGAAACTCTTGTGATTCGCAATCGAAGCAGCCAAGAGTTGAAAGAGTCCATACAAGCGTTACAACGTAGTATCGACAGTGCTCAAATTGTATGTTTTCCGGGAGGCTTCAGTGGTGGAGATGAGCCCGCAGGATCTGGTAAATTTATAGCCACCCTGTTTCATAACCCCTATCTACAAGAGTCTCTCGAAAATTTGTTATACCACCGTGATGGATTGGTCCTGGGTATATGTAATGGATTTCAGGCACTCATTAAGTTAGGCCTTTTACCGACGGGGCATATACAAGGATTATCAGAAAACAGTCCTACCTTAACGTACAATACCATCGGTCGTCATATATCTAGCATGGTTCACACCAAAGTTGTATCCACCGCCTCACCATGGCTGAGTGCCTGTGATCTAAACAGTATCTATACCGTGCCTATTTCGCATGGAGAGGGTCGTTTCCTTGCATCCCAAGAGCAACTCCGCGAACTATATGCAAATGGTCAAATAGCCACTCAATATGTGGACCCATCAGGCAATTACAGTGCTAGTCCTCAATGGAATCCTAATCAATCCATGGGAGCCGTGGAAGGCATAATCAGTCCTGATGGTCGTGTGTTTGGAAAAATGGCACATGTAGAACGCATCGGATATGGTGTTCATAAAAATATCGAAGGTCATCTTGTCATGCCTATCTTTGCATCAGGTGTCAAATACTTTACAGACTAAACCTATGCAAGCCAAAGTAAGCTTATGAGCAACTAGATTAACTGGCACATACCTATTCACTGTCTTTTTGCCAAATGTAGTGGCTACTCACATGAAAAGTTCTAAGCCCTAGCCTGCTACTCACTTCTATTTTCCACAACAAAAGAGCTGTAACCCTATGCAATCTGCACGTTGTTACAGCTCTTTATTATATTCCTATAAACCGATTAACCTACTTCTGGTTCTAATAAACCATATTTGCCATCATGTCGACGATATACGACGTTCATGATTTCAGTATCTTCATTGAAGAACATAAAGAAGTCATGTTCCAATAAATTCATTTGTAAAATCGCTTCTTCCACACTCATAGGGCGTACGGTAAAGTTTTTCCGACGTACTACTTCTAATTCTTTTTCCTCTGGAATTGGTTCCACTGGTGTTACATCTACATGGAATCCAGTTTCTTTACGGAAACGTTTTGCCAACCGTGTTTTATGTTTATGGATTTGACGAACAATCTTATCCACTACTAAATCGATAGCCGCATACATATCTAAATGGTTTTCTACACCACGCAATACTACACTTTCTACGAAACATGTCACTTCTACTTTGCGTTCTTCTTTTTCCACGGATAATACAACTTGCACTGTCACTGGAGTTTCAAAATAACGAGATAACTTTTCTACTCGCTTTTCAATATATTCACGTAACGCTGCTGTCACTTCAAGATTTTTGCCTCGTACTGTTAATTTCATAGTGCTCATCCTTTCTGTATTACCTATAAAATAAGTACCATATTTATATAGTTCTACAGAAATCCTTAAAACCCTTTTTTATTTTTCAAAATTTTTTCCTATTAAATTCTATTGGACTCTCCCCCTTGAAAAACTCCTTTTGCTCCTTTACATTTCCTTTATTATCGTGTCTAACCAATATCTATACCACTGCTTTACAATACGCTTGCTACTACGTTGCGATTACAATTGCCAAAAAAAGCTTAGGATCTCCTACTTGGAATATCCTAAGCTTTTTTATTTGAACTAAGCTTTATATACGTTAGCCGCTTGAAGACCACGGTTGCCATCTACGATTTCAAATTCAACTTGTTGTCCTTCGGATAAAGACTTAAAGCCATCTTCTTGGATTGCAGAAAAATGAACGAATACATCGCTACCATCTTCTCTTTCAATAAAGCCATAACCTTTTTCTGCGCTGAACCATTTTACTTTCCCAAGCATGATAATTCCTCCTACTTTTAATACTGCAAGCGATTTAGAGTATCTAAATCTTGCTTTCATGTTATCACTATATATGTGTGATGTCAATCAAAATATCATTTTATTTTCAAGTATTTGTCATATTGATATAATTCAACACAATAATTAATCAATTATTCCATTTCATCCCTATAATATATGCATTTCCGACACGTCTTATACTTTAAATTTATAATACCTAATTCAATTTATATTCATATTATTTTTCATTTTTATAAATTTATACAATCTATCAGTTATCAAGATTGTACTCAACAATTTTATTCAAACCGTTATATTTCTACTTCATGTATATCATTTTAATAATTATTTTTACTTGCTACTTACTATAAAATATTACAATATTTATTCTTTTTGCATAATTTATTCAGAAATCCTTATGCAAATGCACATATACTAGCACTCAAAGTTACTAATCATTACACCCCTTAATAGTATAGGCATATGTATCACTATTAGTCTATATAAGCGCATCTTTATCTAACCATATATGTCATTGTATTAAGATTCATTCATAGAAATAGACAACAGTACAACAAAAAACTACCCTACACAGGGAACTCCGTATGTAGGGTAGGTAATTTTATATATTTAAAGTGACGTTTCTCATAAGAAACAATCTCCGCTGCCTCAAAACGCAGCAAACTTCTATTTATCGAATGACTTTCGATAAGAATGATTTTGTTCGTTCATGTTTTGGTGTATCAAACACTTCTGCTGGCGTTCCTTCTTCTAAAATCTCGCCACCGTCCACAAATAATACTCGAGTGGCTACTTCTTTAGCAAAGCTCATCTCATGAGTAACGATGACCATAGTCATTCCCTCTTTAGCCAAATCTTTCATAACGTCTAATACTTCGCTAACCATCTCTGGATCAAGAGCCGATGTAGGTTCGTCAAAAAGCATCACTTTTGGTTTCATTGCTAATGCTCTAGCAATGGCTACACGTTGTTGCTGGCCCCCAGATAATTGCTCTGGGTACGCCTCTGCTTTGTCGGATAAGCCTACTTTCCCCAATAAGTCATGAGCAATGCTTTCCGCTTCAGATTTTGAAAGTCCTCTAATTTTTTGTGGTGCTAAGGTAATATTATCTAGCACAGTCATATGAGGGAATAGATTAAAGCGTTGGAATACCATGCCCACTTCGGCACGTACATTGTTGATATTTTCTTTTACATTTAAGTTCTTACCATCTACGATTACGTCGCCTTGTGTCGGTTCTTCTAAATAGTTCATGCAGCGCAATACAGTACTTTTACCAGAACCAGATGGTCCAATAATCACCACTACTTCACCAGCATCGATTTCTGTAGAAACGCCCTTTAGGACATGCAATTGTCCAAAGTATTTATGTACATTCTGTAATTGAATCATTTGATATTATATTTCCTTTCTAAGTACGCTACGAATCGGGAAATGGTTAATGTCATAATCAAGTAAATCACCGCTACGGCCGTCCAAATTTCAAAGGAACCATAGGTACGAGCGATAATTAATTGTCCTCGACGTGTCAATTCTTCAAAACCGATAACTGCCACTAGGGAAGTATCTTTCAACATAGCAATAAATTCATTGCCCAATGGTGGAATGATAGCTTTGAAAGCTTGTGGCATGATGACATAGCGCATCGTTTGGAACCAAGTTAACCCTAAGGAACGGCCTGCTTCCATTTGACCTTTATTAATGGATTGGATGCCGGCACGAAAAATTTCAGATACATAGGCCCCAGAGTTAATGGAACATGCCAACACAGCTGCTAAATAAGGTCCAATTGGTTCTGGCGCACCATTGGCATTAACGATAGCTCCCACTAACTTTGGACCACCAAAATAAATCATAAAGATTTGTACTAATAATGGTGTCCCACGGAATAATTCTACATAACATTTTGCGATTAAACGAATCACTTTAAATCGTGATAAGTTCATCAACGCCACTACTAGGCCAATAAAGAAACCGAAGCCTACACTCATGAGAGTAATTTGAATCGTAATCCCAGCCCCTCCAATTAACAGGGGTAAAGAGTCGACAATTAACTGCCAATTAAAATCCATCGTTACCTATCCATCCTTTCATTCAATACAGATAAGGAGGCACAAAGCCTCCTTATATAGTACATTATTTTCCTTCGTATGTCACGGGAATATCCTTAGGCATGTCAGTTTTAAACCATGTTTGGTATATCTTATTTAAAGTACCATCTTGCTTCATCTCTGTCAATGCTTTATTTACACTATCTACTAGTTCTTTATTCTTTTTATTCATGGCTAGACCAAAGTATTCTTTCGTATTTGGATAGGCAATCACTGTTAAGTGTTGATCGCTATGTTTAGCTACGTAATACTGCGCTACTGGCAAATCGATTAACGCTCCTTCTACACCACCATTTTGTAACTCTAATAAGGCATCACTAGTATGGTCAAAGTTTTTTACCATAGCTCCATTGATTTTGCTCGCTAAGTCTGCCCCTGTCGTCCCCATTTGCACAGCAATAGTTTTTCCTGTCAAATCATCTAAGCCTTTAATAGCACTAGTTTCCTTTACTACCACAGCCATACCAGATTCATAATAAGGCATACTGAAACCAACTTTTTCCATCCGTGCTTTTGTGATGGTCATCCCCGATGCAGCTAGATCAATTTCTCCATTATCTAAGGCTGGTACTAGTGCATCAAAAGGAACATTTTTAAATTCAATGGTCTTACCAGTCCGTTTCGCAATTTCTTTAGCTACATCGATGTCAAAGCCTTGCAATTCTTCGGACCCTTCTTGCTTAAACTCAAACGGTACAAACGTTGCATTGGTACCTATCTTTAAGACACTTCCTTTTTGTGCTTGCTCTCCTCCTTGAGAACCACATCCCCCTAGTAGTGCTACTACACCTAAGGCTAATAAACCAGTACATATTAGTTTTTTTACATTTGTTTTCATGATTTGTCTCCTTTACTTAATACCTCATGTTGTATCTTATGCACCAATTATACATCTACATGAATATTTAGTCAACATATTTTTGCAAATTTTATGTATTTTTATTAACAACTATTACATACACTAAATTGTATCCCCTATCGTAAAAGACTGTCATACCAAAAAAGCATAAAAAAAAATACACAGCAGAACAATTTCTGCTGTGTTTCATACGGCTGACCTGGTCTTTGCCCCCACACTCGCCTGCTGGAAGGTTCGCTCTTAAGCTGTGCTCCCCACTACTACTCCTCTCGACATCTACTGCCGGCAGGTCTTACATCTAAGCCGCACCATGCTCACAATTTCTCATTGCTTATGTGGATCGTTTTGCCTGCGACTGGCCTCGACTTTCAACCACAGACCCGTTATGTACTCTTATTATATCTATATTTCTTACTTTTGTCACTTAGGAACCATCATGATTTTTTTCATTCTACTTATATCATTTTTGTATAGTACATTCAGAAAAAAGACTTGCTTTTTTTTACCAAATATACATCAACTTTGCTACATCCCATGCTTATCACATTCTCACTTTTTCAATGAATGATGAGAACTTTTCAGTACATTTTTGTCCACTCCATAGGGTATATTCAAGGATAAAATTTTATTGTATAATGTGTGTACTTAAGTAAACGAAGAATATAAAAACGGTGGTTTTCCAGAAGAGAGTACACCGTTTCTATTTGTTAGGAAGGGTTTGCGCATGTTTATGTTATCACTAATTCAGGAATCAGGAGCTTACGAGCAAGATAAGAGCACCTTAGAGTTAGTCACTTTACAGCTCTTACAAATGATTCAAATGAAAAGCCAAACTTTATATGTGCATTCAGTGCAGGTCGCCAATTACGCCGTAGCTATTGCTGCTAAAATGGGATTGCCAAAAGGTGAAATTGAATTGATTCGCCATGCAGCATGCTTACACGATTTGGGCTTAATTTGCTTGCCTTCCACGGTCTTGATGAAGTTCCCTTACTTCA
Source organism: uncultured Veillonella sp. (assembly GCA_963545165.1). Lineage (GTDB taxonomy): Bacteria > Bacillota > Negativicutes > Veillonellales > Veillonellaceae > F0422. The sequence continues at coordinate 3,342 of CAUUIH010000021.1, read as the reverse complement.
ATCGTCAGGAATTGTCCAAATACAAGCAACACCCTGTATTTGGAGCTAGCATGATTGAAAACTATTCATGTTGCCAACCTATCATTCCTTACATTAAATACCATCATGAGCGCTGGGATGGCACAGGCTTTCCAAAACACTTACGAGGTGCCAACATTCCATTAGGTGCTCGCATTATTGGCATTGCTGATTACTATGTAACGGCCATTGACCCAGCTTCAGATACAACGCTACAACCTCGTAGCGAAATCAAACAAGAACTATTTAGACACTCTGGCACACAATTTGATCCAGATGTGGTAAAAGCATTCATAGAAATCTTAGGATAATCATTAGGCTCCACTTGCTAAAGTGAGAGCCTTTATTTTCGCCCTAGGCAAGACTGTATGGATTGTCTCTGCTGCTTCTAATAAAGTGGCACCTGTTGTATAAATGTCATCGACTAGTAATATACTTATTTCTTTGCCTACATAGGCGTCAATCATAGCAGGACGAACCAAGAAATGGCCTTTCATATTTTTCCGTCGTTCTTCCTTCGTCAATGTCCACATCGGTTTAGATCCATCTAACTTTACTAGTAGATCCACCCACATCCAATTTTGTTGATTGACCCAATCTTTAAATAGCATATCTACTTGATTATATCCCCGCTGTTTTCGTTTGCTTTCACTAATGGGAATCGGCACAACAATGGTGGGTACATACTTCATATCCAAACAAGTAACTGTAAAATGTTGTAAAAAAGGAGCGGCTCCTAGAGCTCGCTCCTTTTTTCCATTAAATTTTATATCGTGTAGCATGGTTTTAATGCCACCTGCATAATCTGCTAGAATATATATACATTCTAAAGACGAATATTTTGGACCTTTTATGCAATGTTCATGCATTACTGATTGCAAACATGTATCACACCACTCTCCTTGAGCATATACATCTTTACCACAATGGATACAAGTGGGTGGACATAATAAGTCCCAGAACCTCATTAGATCGCCCCCTCTAAGCGCTCCTTAAATAATGTATACCGATAATTTACATCTACTCGATTCACCGCTGTATCTATCGCTGTTTCGCTACCGATGAGTATTACCTTGTCCTTAGCACGAGTAATCGCTGTATAGAGTAGATTTCGCTGTAGCATCACACTATAAGCAGAAATAAACGGCAAAATAATGCGTTCATATTCACTACCTTGCGCTTTATGGACTGTAATAGAATAGGCAAGCGCCATAGACATCATATCTTCTTCATCAAGAGTCAACGATTTATCCGGAAATTTTACATGCACTTGTTTACCAAGAATATCTGTGATAACACCAATTTCTCCATTATATACATCTTGGTCGTAGTTGTTTTCCATTTGAATCACTTTATCACCGACGCGATACACCGTTCCATCTACTTTTAGCTCTTCTTTGCCACTTCTTTTGGGATTCAATTCCTCTTGCAAATGCTTAGAAATCGCTACACTTCCTATAGGACCTTTACGCACGGGACAGACAATTTGAATATCTAGGTCAGACTCTACATGAGCTAACTCCTCTCGATAGTGCTTAGTAATTGCGGAAAGAACACTATCCACATCATGAGCACTTTCAAATTGAAATTCATCACAACTGGACAGATTGGGCATCTCGCCATGATTAATGGCGTACGCATTATCGATGATGCGATTTCCCTCTTGTTGACGATAAATTTGCGTTAACCCTTGATAAGGTATCAAAGAGCTATTCAATATATCTCGCAGAATAAAGCCTGCACCGATAGGTGGCAATTGATCCACATCCCCCACAAGTACCACATACGCACTAGGTGGAATTGACTGTATCAGAGCATAATACAGCTCCAAATTCAGCATTGACGACTCGTCTACGATAACTACATCTGCCTCTAAGGGTTCGTCTTGATTACGGGTAAAAGTATACGTATCATTCTCTAGCTCCGGTTCTAACAAACGGTGGATGGTGAAAGCCTCCATCCCTGTCGCTTCCGACAATCGTTTTGTAGCACGTCCCGTAGGTGCACAGAGGACAATACGTTTTAAGTTCCCTTGCTGGAATCCTTCTACTAAAGCTTTGATAATAGTGGTCTTTCCAGTTCCTGGGCCGCCAGTGATAATAGAGAATCGATGACTGAGTGCCATATGTATAGCTTTCTTTTGCTCTTCCCCTAATTGTATAGAGTGTTTGATTTCATAGCTTTTACAAAAATCATTACCGTCTAATAAAGGCAACATATCTTCATCTAAAAAAGCCGCTGTAAACTCCACACTATCTACTTCTGCTCGGTACACAGTAGGATGGTAGATATACAGTACATCGTCATGATCCACTTGTACATAGCGTTTTGTTTCAATTAAAGTTTCTAAACGCTCTACGGTTACATCGATATAGTCATCACCTAATAAATTCGACAATTGTACCATCAATTCCTCTATGGGCATACAAGAATGCCCAGAAGCTCCAAGGTGTTCCATAGTAAAGCGAATACCTGCATCGATACGTTTCGGATTATCAAAAGGAAATCCTAGCTCCTCTGCAAAATGGTCCACTACAGTAAAAGGTAAATTTGTATCTACGGTCAACAAATGGTACGGATTATCCTGTAACACTTCAATCGTCTTTGCACCGTATATTTCATAAAGTTGACGACTCCAACAATTACTCATATTGTACTTAGCAAAAAAGTCATTAATTTCCTGTAGAACCCCTTCTCCTAGCAATACCCTATACAGCTCTTGCTTTGTTTTACGAGAGGGAATCGGTGCCTCCAAGATTTCAATAGGATTTTCTTTTTTTAGAATCTCTAGAATAGAAATACCAAAATAATCTAACAGTGTTTCTAATGATTTAGGACCTAAGCCCTTAACTCCCAGGCTTTCTAAATATCGTCTTGCCCCTGCCAAGGTATCTGGCATCACTCGTTGAATACTTTGAACGGAAATCTGCTTACCATATTTTTTATGAATCACAAATTGCCCCTTAATTTCTACCTCTTCCCCTACTTTAGGAGCTGCTATATTTCCTACACAAGTATGCGTATCATCTTGGTAATCCCTAAGAATAAATACACAGTAATTTCCTTGAGGAGACTGATAGATGACACGGTAAACCGTTCCTAATAGTGTTATCATAGGGATGCATTAGGTAAAGCAGAAATGACAGCTTGCACCACATCTGCTACATTACTAATATTTTCAATTTTGATATGACTTACCCGTTCATAAATTGGTTGGCGTTCTTCGTATAGACGGAAAATATACTCAATACTTTCCTTCAATAACGGACGAATTTCCATATCTAAATCATCAAGAATTTGTTTTACATCACGTTGAATCAATAC
>CAUUIH010000020.1:0-14359 GCA_963545165.1 uncultured Veillonella sp. | reverse complement strand
TGTTGGTAATGGAATCTGCCGTAACCTGTAAGCCATCCTTCGCCATAATCTGGCTGTATGTATTTTGCACATCTTGCCCTGTAATATGGATGGTACCATCGCTCAGTATTCTGGATGTGGCGGTTTCCTCTTCTATAGTTCCTCTATGAATCATTCTATGGTATTTTCTATCTGCCTCATAATAGTTAGGCTGGTCTAGATGTGGTATTCCCTCATACTTATCTTCTTCTGAAATGCTCCATCCAGTCTTAAACACATCCTTATGGTTCTGTATCTTAGGGGCTGATATAGTGAGATTACCTTTGACAATGACATCTGAGGACCTATTTTCAAAACTCTCCATTCCCAGTACATAGGCGTTGCCTTTTACATACATATCTGAACCAAAGTAAGACCCACTGGTATTGATGTTCTGAATATGGCGACCTTGCACACGCAAATTACCTAGCACATGCCACAATCCACTGGTGTTCATCACATCCTCTTTCATATCTATCTCTGCATTGTTGTTTGCAAAGAGAATGCCTTTTGTATTGGCAAAGGTATTCCCTTGTATCTGCAGGGTATCCTTAGCAATGATTGCCCCTGTATTTGTATTTTCTAAGGTTTTCACACCTAAGCGTATCGTACCATGACTAACTACATGAGATGCATCATTTTGTAGCATATCTCCCGTGATATATAAACTGCCACCAGCTTCTAGCACAGAGGAGTTGCTATTATGAATATGATTCGCTGAAATATGTTCAGTCTGACTTGCCTTCATAATCCCCTTATCTTGTACAAGCTCATTTCCAGCAAATTGGAGAGTATCTTTACTTTCCACAAAACCTGCATTGTGCATAGTTTTGGCAGATATATGCATAGTATCTGCCGCTATGTTCCCTGTATTCTCTATGCTGTCTGTGTTAATACGAAGGTCATGGCCCCATAGTTCACTGCGACGGTTACGTAGATGGTCAGTGATGAAAGTACTATCTATCTGCTGTCCCCCATAGCCTTTGCCTACAATGTCTATATAATCTTTCCCTTGCAAAGTCATATGAGTGCCATTGATTACACCCAATCCGTTGACGGTCATACCATTTGGGTTCACAATGACTACATCCGCTGGATTCCCTGCCACTTCTATATATCCCTTCAAGGTGGATGGGTTCGTAGAGGTGACTTCATTGATAATCGTTTTAGCACCATTCCCAGCTAGGAACATATTTTTATCTATGTAACCAGCTAACTGAGTTTTTGTATATTTCGTAGCATTATTAAGAATAAGGCCTCGGTCTTTCACATTAAACTGTGTATATGCATTGTGAGAAACACCGTTTCCATCAACACCGGCAATGTGTAAGATATCTATCCCATTCCTCGTCGTATCTAAGATAGGTTGACGATTCTTGGGAGCATTCACATCTACAGTAATGGGTAACTCTTCTTGTGTATCCTCTACCACAACCTTGCTAAGTATGTGGGGGATAGGTTGTATGGTGGGCGTATGTAAAGGATTCTCTAGTGTTGGTTTTGGGGTATCTACGGGTGTTTCAGGCGTAGGTGTTTGCGATTCTATATGCAGTTTATCTTTTGATACTACTTGTATATGATTTGGGTCTACTTCTACCTGTTTCCCTCGTATAGTGATATCCCCAGACTGAGAGCGTATGCCGCCTTGATACACAATAGAGTCTGTCCCTTGGATCGTTGTATTCTCCGCACTGGAAATCACGCCCTGTCCACGAAGATTGGTCACATTCGCCTCAATCTGTTTTCCTTGTAGGTTCCCATCATTGGTAAGTGTACCGCTTTGTATTGTGACAGTTTCATCACCTACTAGGGTGCCACGATTTTGTAAGTCTTGGCTATGAATTTCCAATTCTTTGGCACTGTGAATGCTAGTAGGGTCTTGCTGTGAACCACCTTGTTCGATGGTGAGATTTCCGGCTGTGTCAATATGTAGGGTACCCGCTATGGCATCGATAGAGCCACTGATATTAACACCTACTCCAGATTCTGTACCGATTAAAGAAATGGTATTTCCATACATACCACCAAGAGCCCCTACATCTAGGGCAACCCCTGTGGGTGTGCTTTCACCAGATTCCCTAGTTATTACAGTTCCATCCGCATAGTTCACTGTATTACGACCTGTGATAGCTCGAATAGAATCTTGTGCCACCACATCTGCATTGATGCGTATCGCCTTTGCTAACAAATCTACCTTTGGAATAGGGGTATATACATTAGAGCCACTATGTTCTGTAAGTGCATTGATGGCCCCTGTTACCTCAATGTTTCCTTTCTCAATAACAAAGTTTTCTAACCGACCATCTACCATGTGTGGAACACCTGTAGTAAGCGTGGCTTTTGGAGTGTTAATAAAATGAACGCCTTTGATAGAAATCCCGTTTGGATTGGCAATGACCACATCCGCAGGCTGTCCTGCTACTTCAAAAGTTCCTGCTAGCTGAGATGAGGATGTACCTACCACCTCATTGACAATAAGGCTCGCAGACTCTCGTAAGTTCGGGTTTGCATTTACAGGACCAATCTGAGTACTAACTGTAGGTGTAGTGGCATTGTTAAAGATAGCCCCAGTATCTGTAGAAAAGGACTCATACCGATTATGAGATACGCCATGGATAGGATTGGCAATCTGTATAACTGGAACAGACTGACTATTATCCACCATTACCTCTTGACTTACAATTCCTTGCGCCGCATAGGTCCCTAATTGCAAAGACAATGTAATCCATAACGTTAAGAGTTCTTTTCTTTCTTTTTTCATAGCAGTACCTCTTTTACATAATGACCATATCCCAAAACCTGATATATTCTATACTTTCATCATACCATATATAGGCAGCACAAAAAAGACTAAGCCCGAAAGCCTAGTCTTTTTCATATACTTATTTATGCTGTTTATAGCAATGGTTTACGTACTACGTCGATGATAGATCCATCACGATATTCGATGATTGCTACTACATCTTTAGGGTCTTGAGATACTGTAATACCTTCTGGTTTACCCACCATGTCGTACGCCATTTGTTGTAACTCTTCAATTGTGTAAATTGGCAAGTTAGAATCTTTGAAACGTTCGATCAAATCTTGACGATTTGGATTGATTGCGATACCGCGCTCTGTTACCAATACGTCGATACTTTCACCTGGTGTAATCACAGTTTCTACACGTTCACGAATCATTGGCAAACGACCGCGAATCAATGGACAAGTAATAACCGTTACTTTCGCACCAGCTGCTGTGTCAGAGTGACCACCGGAAGCACCCATCAATATGCCGTTGGAGTCAGTCATGCAGTTAACATTGAAATCTGTATCGATTTCTGTAGCACCCAAGAATACTACATCTAAGTAGTTAGTCATGCAGTCTGTTGTAGGATCTGCATACATGGATGCGCTCATTTCGATATGATTTGGATTTGTGTCCAAGGATGCCGCTGCTGTGGTATCAAATGTTTGTGTATCGTAGATAGCTTTGATATGACCTTTTTCAAGCATGCCTACGAGTACGCCTGTAGCACCGCCAACACCGAATCCACCGACAACGCCTTTTTTCTCTAATTTTTCGCCAATGAATTTAGCCACTGCTAATGGAGCTCCACCAGCACCCAATTGGAAGGAGAAACCTTCTTGGATAATGCCAGCTTGATCAAGGAATTCTGCTGCCATTTCAGCGATTTTGATTTGTACAGGGTTTTTCGTAATCCCTACCGCACCAGATGCGATACCTTCTGGATCACCGATAGCTTCTACTTCCACAATGTAATCTACATCTGTTTGAGGGATGGAGATTGGATATACATAATCGATTAAGTTGTCTGTTAACAATACAGTTTTATCTGCATAGTGAGAGTCAACCATAGCATAACCCAAAGCACCGCAAGCAGATTTACCTTTACGGCCTGTCGCATTACCACGACGGTCACAAGCAGGTACGCCCATGAAAGCCACGTCAATATGAGCTTCTCCAGTACATACAGCACGAGCACGTCCACCATGAGAACGAATCACTACTGGGCGTTTCAATACGCCAGGGTTCAATGTCAAGAATTTACCCAATGCATCACGAAGACCAGACGTTTCGATAGCTGTTACTGTACCATCTTTAATCATATCGATTAAGAACTCATGACAAGGAGCTAAGGAGGAGTTAAGGATAGTAATATCTTTGATTCCTTTAGCTTGTACACGGTCCATTACCAATTTCATAACATAGTCACCATTACGTAAATGATGGTGGAAGGAAATGGACATACCATCTTTTAAGCCTACTTTTTCGATAGCTTCATCGATGGAGCCTAGTAATTTATTTTCACCTGGAGCGTGAAGTTTCACTGGTTTGCCTGCACGAGTACCAGTTTCTGTCATAGCGAATTGACCTTCATAGAGACGACGACCTTGAAGGCATTCTAATTCCATAGGGATATCACGGCCAATTTTATTTAACATCGATTTCTGCTCCTTCCTCAAGTTCTACTTTGATACCTGCTGCACGGGCTTTATCTACCACGCGTTGTGCACGTACTACGATAGGACCGTCAATCATTTTACCATCTACAGCGATAACGCCTTTATTGTTGCGAAGTGCTTCTGCATAGGAGTTCAATACTTTTACAGAATGAGCAATTTCTTTTTCATCTGGAGTGAACACTTCATGGATAATTTTAATTTGGCTTGGGTGAATACAAGATTTTCCATCGTAGCCAAGGGCTTTGATAAATTCTACTTCTTCGCGGAAACCTTGTGGGTCTTTCACGTCGGAGAATACTGTGTCAAGCACACGGATTCCTGCTTCACGTGCTGCATGAAGGATAGTTTGACGAGCAAATAATAATTCATGAGCTGGTTTATGTTTACCTGTACGAAGGTCTGCACGATAGTCTTCTGCACCTAATGCGATAGCTACTACACGAGGGCCTTGTGCGATTTCACGCACATTATATAAGCCTTTTACGGATTCGATAGCTACGATAATGTTGATAGTACCTTCTTCCCAACCGTTTGCTTTTTCTACTTCTTCAATTTTTTTAGCAACGATTTCAACTTCAGATACATCTTCTGTTTTTGGAAGACGAATCAAGTTAGGTTTTGCTGGTACGATGACATCAAGGTCAGCATAGCCATATGGAGTTTGTGTTGGATGGTTGATACGAACCACAGTTTCGCCTTTAAATTTTAACGTTTTTAAAGCTTCTGCTGTTAATAGACGAGCTGTATCTTTTTCTGTGACTGCTACGGAATCTTCAATGTCAAACATGATGGAGTCGGCACCGTGGATATCAGCACTGTTGATCATTTTAGGTGTGTTACCAGGTACGAACATCATGGAACGAGATAAACGTTTTTTTGCTAATTCAGTTAATTGGCTCATTATGCTTCGCTCCCTCTTTCTAATGCACCCAATACACGGGCTTTAATCGTATAATCCCAAGCTGCTTTGTCGATAGCTGTTACTTTCACGCCGTCGAACCCTGCTTCTTTTACAGTGGCTTCGATGAAAGCACGAATATGCTTACCATAAGCACGCTCAACTTTTGATTTCAATTCTACTTCGATACCAGATGCAATTGGTTCTACTGTTACCAACACATCATTTTTTTCATCAAAGCCAGCCATAGCTGCTTTCACTAGATGTTTCATAGTCAATCCTTTCTATTACATCAAAATATACCATGAAAAGTCAGTGTCTACAGGGATATATTCCCTGTAGCCTCTGACTATACAAATTGCCTTATTTTATAGGATACCTAACATACCCCACCATGGATAACCTATCACGAATGTTAAGACTAAGCACAATGCAGCGATAATACCGCCAGTAATCCACCAGTCTTTTACATCATTGTAGCCTGCGCCGAATACGATTGGTGCTGCGGCTCCGCCGTAGTGTGTTAATGCACCACCATAGGAGTTAGTGGCACACAATACTAACGCTAATGCCATTGGATTTATACCTGCTGCTGGCCCTACTGCCAAGAATACAGGAAGCATTGCTACTACATAAGCAGATCCAGATGCAAATAAGTAACGAATTGCTACGGAAATAATACCGATAATTACAAGCGCTACAAATCCATTATCTCCAAAGTGAAGATGTGCTTGCATAATATCTGCTAACCATTCGAAGAATTTGGCTTTAGATAACGCATCAGATAAACCGATGATACCGCCGAACCACATCAATGTATTCCAGCCACCTTTATTAGCAACCATATCTTCCCATTTAATTGCGCCTAAACAGAAACTAGCAACCATAGATACAATGGCTACTGCAGTAGCATCAATTTTAAATTTAATACCAAATGCAGACAAGATAGAAGGCAATGCCCAACCTAATAATGCGAAGATGAAAATACCAACCAATGTTTTTTCAGCTCTAGTCATAGGTCCTAATTCTGCTAAACCTTCTGATGCAATTTTCTTATTGTCAACTGTAGTCAATGTTGGTTTATTTAATACATATGTTACATAAGGAACTACTAATAACATTGCTATACCTGGTACCACCATAGCCAATGCCCATAAGCCCCAATCTAAATGTATACCCAACATTTTTGCCATGAAGTCACCTGCTAATGCATTAGGTGCCATCGCTGTTAGGAACATTAAAGATGTAACTTTTGTTACCATGTACGTATTAACCATTAAGAAACGACCAGCTTTGTTAGCGGTTTCACCAGGCTCAGAACCCAAGGATTTCGCTACGGAGTTCATAATTGGGAATACGATACCACCACAACGCGCTGTATTAGATGGTGTTGCTGGGGAAATAACAAAGTCAAGCAATGCTGTTACATAGCCTAAACGAAGTATTGTACCACCAAATGCATTGATTAAATGATACGCAATACGACGGCCTAAGCCAGTCTTTACAAATGCTACAGATAATGCAAATGCAGAGAATACTAGCCATGCTGTTGTTGTCGCATAACCAGAAAGAACTGCTTTTGTATTACCTAAAAATAATGCAGAACCTGCGATAGCGGATAATACTACAACAGGAGCTGGAAATGGCTTCAAAATTAAGCCTACAATAGCTGCTAAATAGAAACCAAATAGTTTCCAAGCACCATCTGCTAATCCCTCTGGAGCTGGGCTATACCAAATCACGATTGGGATCAACAACATAATCAAAGCATTGATTATTTTTTTGTTCATCTTGTGTCTCCTTACTACATAAGATATAAATACATTGCCTATATTGCTTGCACTCATACTTTCTATAAACGTGAAACTTAATATATAAATACATGTATATAAGGGCGGTTCACCACTTACTAGAATACTAGAACGTGCAAATGTCTAGGTCTTTCTACGCTCCCATTATATCCAATCGTTTCAGAAGGTAAAAATAAAAATCCTTTATAAGGCTTATAAAAATTTTATTATCATTAAAAAACCTCCAAACATGCATTTTAGTAATGGTTGATAAACTTCACTATTATGCCATTTCTATCTTATTCCTACTAAATTGTTCCTATTTTTGCGATAGATAAGCTTGATGATTGCTACTTTTATATACATTAACAGTCCGTTAATAGTATTCTAAACTAATCAAATTTGCATCTAAAAAGAGCGCAACTCTATTAGCTGCGCTCTTATGTAATATATTATGCTGTTTATCAGTTATGCGGCCTGTTCGCCCCAATATATTAGCCCTACCTATGTATATAATTAAGGACATGCATATTATCTACCATATATGCACAAATCCATTAGCTAGTATATCCTGGTAATGTAACGATTTGGTGATTTGCGTAATACTCTGTAACATAATCGATGAACGTTTTCACCGCAATCAGTTTTGTGCTTACCTCATCATGGAATAAATAGGTAGAACGTACCAATGGACGATTATCTTTCATTCGCAAAGGTTCTACATAAATACCATGTTCACGGCAACTACCCAGCCCTAAATACGGCAAAATAGCCCAGCCTAATCCTTCTCGTACAAAGTGACGGCAAGTCACCATAGAGTCCAGCTCCATGGCTGGTCTCACATCCCCTACGTTATGTTCTTTCTTCCAATTTTCTACCACTGTCGCAATGGATCCATCGGTGCGATAGTTAATCATGGGAATCTCTCGTAATTCCTTGTAATCCACCGGATGCTTGTAGACTAAGCAATAGGGTTCATCAAAAAGGCGGATACCATTAGGCACATGATTATACTCACCTCTGGCAAAGGCAATCATCACTTCTCCAGAATTGAACATTTTATTCACATGGGAACTATAGCCTGTCTTCACCTCAATACGAATCTTAGGATACTGTTTCGTAAAATTATTTAGTAAATGAGGCAACTCATAATCTGCAAAATTGATCGATGCGGCGATTTTTAAGGTACCTTGTATTTTCCCTGTCACCTTTCCAATATTTTGTCGCAACTCCTCACGGGACCGAATCATACGTCGGCAATAATCGTAGTACAACTCCCCTTCTGCTGTTAACGCAATACCATCATTAGCGCGAATCAATAAAGGGCGCCCTAAAATATCTTCTACTTGCTTTAATCGATAGCTTAATGCAGGCTGTGAAAGAAATAATTTCTCTGCCGCTTTTGTAATATTTCCCTCTTCCACCACAGTCACGAAGGTTTGCCATTCTTTTGCTTCCATAGTATCCCTCCTTACTATCTAGTATCTATATCAATCCACTCATGACATACTAAAGGGGAGCCTCATCGCTCCCCATATTAGTAGTATATCATACATTAGCGACGACCGAAAATGCGAAGTAAATTGATGAAAATATTGATGAAATCTAGGTATAAACCTAAGGCACCAATCAATTCCACACGTTCAAGGACACTTTCATCTTCATAGGCTACTTCCATGATAGTCCGTTTAATGCGATATACATCATACATGGTAAATAAGGAGAAAATCCCTACGGCTATGTAGCTATATACCAATAATCCAAAATCGCTAGCACCGAAGAACATCATAATCAAACTAGCAATGAGTAGGGCAATCACAGCACCCATTAAGAATGTGCCTAATCCAGACAAATCTTTTTTTACCACTATCCCTAAAAAGGCAAAGCTACCAAACACCGCTATAGCCCCTGTTAAGGCATACACTACAACCTCAAAGGAATAGTGTAAAGCAATAGCGGTCAAGGTCAAACCATTCATGATGGAATAGAGGAAAAACATAGCTTTCAAAAATGTGTTAGATGCTTTGTATTGACGGAAGGAAAATAAGAACACTACCGCCACTTCGGCTAACAAAATGATATTAAAGTTAGAATGGGCAAAGCGCAACCAACTAGAGTTCGTCAACGCCATAAATCCAATAATGGCTGTAGTCAGTAAGCCCCATACCATCCAAAGCATAGAATTACGTAACTTACGACTTACAATTTCTTCCACTACCACTGTATCTGCTTGTGTAGGAACATGATACTCCATAATTACCTCCTATCTTGCGTTTGCAATACCTTCATAGACATTACCACGAATACCATCTACTGTTACCACTTGACCATTTGTCAATTGAGATTGATCATGAGCCCCTAAAATGACAGGAATCCCAAATTGAATACCCGCAATAGCTGCTGTCGATGTGTATCCTTCTTCTGCAGTAATAATAGCGCCAGCTCGTTTTGCTAGCTCCATATATTCTGGTTCTAAGTCACGAACGACTAAAACACTACCATCTGCCATATGCTCTGTAGAATCACCGTGGTGGATTGGTCCTGTTACAGATAATTTACCAACTCCACGACCTTTAATCAATACATTACCAGTTACATGAACACGAATCATATTGGTTGTGCCAGATAAGCCAGATGGCACACCAGCTGTAACAACTACTAAATCGCCAGATTGAATCAATCCTTCTCCCAAGGCGGCACTCATAGCACAATGTACCATTTCATCCGAGTTGGAGTGGGAAGGCCCTTGAATAGCTGTAACGCCCCAGTATAACTGCATGCGGCGCAATGCTCTTTCATGCGGTGTGACAGCAATAATTTGGCAATTTGGACGATGGCGAGAAATACTCATCGCTGTAATACCAGATTCAGTACATGTAATGATGGCTCCAGCGCCTAAAGAGCGACCTACTTCTACGGTAGCAGAACAAATCGCATCTGTAGTTTTTGCTTCCTCTAATTGTACGGCATGGTTTGTATTGACATATAGGTCAGATGTTTCTGTTACTTTTGCAATGCGAGCCATAGTTGTGACCGCTTCTAATGGGTAGTCCCCACCTGCAGTTTCCCCAGATAACATAACCGCATCCGTACCATCTAAAATCGCATTTGCTACGTCACTAGCTTCTGCTCTTGTAGGTCTTGGATTGGTTACCATGGACTCTAACATTTGTGTGGCTGTAATCACAGGCTTAGAAGCTGCATTACATTTTTGAATCATCATTTTTTGCAATACTGGTACTTCTTCGGCTGGAATTTCTACACCCAAATCACCACGAGCTACCATCAATCCATCAGAGACTTCTAAGATTTCATCTAAATTATTAAGACCTTCTTCATTTTCAATTTTAGAAATGATGCGGATATCTGCTCCTTTGGATTCTAAAATGCGACGAATTGCCACTACATCGCTAGCCCGTTGCATGAAAGAAGCTGCCACATAGTCCACACCCATTTCACAACCAAAGATCAAATCTTTTTCATCTTGCTCCGATACTGGTGGCAACGACAAGGAGACCCCTGGTACAGCCACGCGTTTGCGATTACTCATCATACCCGTGTTCATAACTGTCGTATGAATCTCTGTACCTTCAATAGAATCGATGCGCAATGTTACTAACCCATCAGATAACAAAATTTGCTTAGCATTTTTCACATCTTCTGGTAGCCCCCCGTGATTCACGGAGCAAATCTCCTTCGTTCCTTCCACATCTCTTGTAGTCAACGTGAAAGCTTGTCCTTCCTCTAGGCACACTTTACCTTCCTTGAACAAACCAAGGCGAATTTCAGGACCTTTTGTATCTAGCATTAAGGCCACTGGAATACCTGTTCTAGTAGAGGCTAAGCGAACGAGTTCCATACGCTTTGCTTGTTCTTCATGAGAACCGTGAGAGAAGTTAAAACGTGCCACGTTCATACCTGCTCGCAATAAGGATTCTACCATTTCTAAACTATCTGTACTAGGTCCCATGGTACAAACAATCTTTGTCTTTTTATTCATTTCTATCTCCTTATAGTAACTCTACTGCATTGGCCCCTAATAAGGCTTGCACACGCCCAATGGACTCTTTCGATGGGGTAAAATAAAAACTGCGGTTTACCGCTAAACTGCGTTTCTGACGTTGTAAGAATAGGGTCACCGGTGTATCCCCTTGCAATTCTTGCAACAGCTTTTGTAATTGTTGGCTCACTTGCGGTGTATCATGAGCTGTATCTATATGAATACGAATCTGTCGTACTTTATCATATTCTACTTTCAACACTTGTACGGAACTAGCAATACATTGCACACCTTTTTCATCCGCATCAATGCGTCCCTCGATAGCCACTACGCCATCTCGTTGTAATAACATGTGTGCTTTCTGGTACGCTTGTGGGAATACCACCACTTGTACGGAGCCTGTGAAATCTTCCAAGGTTAAGGTGCACATTTTTTCCTGCTTCGCCTTCGTCAATCGATCCACTTTTTCCGTAATCAATCCCCCAATGGTAACGGTTTTACCATCGAAATCTTCTGGGTTTTCTGCTAACCGTCCTAATTGAAATAATCCTTCCAATTCATCGCGATACGCATCTAAGGGATGCCCCGTAATATAAAAGCCAGTATATTCCTTTTCATCTTTCAGTTTCAGCTCTTTTGGCAAATCTGGCAAGTCTGGAACATGGATAGTTTCCATTTCCTCTACCTCTGCGAAGAGACTCACCGCCCCTAGGGCACTATTTTTTTGTCCTTTCGAACCAATGCCTTGGGCTTGTTCATAAATCTGCAACAGCTGATTTCTGTTTTCCTTGAAAGAATCCATAGCCCCGCAGCGGATTAAACTTTCCAACAAACGTTTATTGACCACACGATATGGTATACGTTCGCAGAAATCAACAATGGAGGTAAATTGTCCATTAGCTTTACGTTCTGCTAACAATTCTTCGATTGCATTATCGCCGACATTTTTAATGCCACCTAAGCCAAAGCGAATTTGTCCATTTTGTACGGTAAACATACGCTCTGAATGATTGATATCTGGACCTAGTACCGCCACTTGTTTCGCCTTGCACACATTGATATAATTCGTCATTTTATCCATGTTACCCATAAAGCTTGTCATCGTAGCCGCCATAAACTCTGGAAAATAATGAGCTTTCAGATAGGCCGTTTGATACGCAATATACGCATAGGCAGCAGAGTGAGATTTATTAAATCCATAACCTGCAAAATATAGCAAGAGGTCAAATACTTCATTAGCCAATGTCTCATCGATGCCATTGTTCACAGAACCAGTCACAAAGGAGTCTCGTTGTGCTTTCAGTACGGATTCCTTTTTCTTACCCATGGCACGGCGCATTAAATCCGCTTGTCCTAAAGAAAATCCGCCCATAGCAGAAGCAATCTGCATAACCTGTTCTTGGTATAAAATAACCCCAAAAGTGTCTTCTAAAATAGGCTCTAATATAGGGTGTAAATAGGTCACTTCTTTTTCTTTGTGACGACGTTTGATAAAATCTTCTACCATGCCCGATCCCAATGGTCCCGGACGGTAGAGGGCTACTAAAGGAATTAAGTCTTCAAAATGTTCTGGTTTTAAGTCCATCACTAGTTTTGTAATTCCTTCTGACTCTAATTGGAATACCCCTGCCGTTTCGCCACGACTTAATAATTCACAAGATGCCTGATCGTCTAAGGGAATTGCATCTAAATCTAGGTCGATACCTCGATTTTCTTTAATCAATCGCAGTGCCTCGCCCATCACTGTCAATGTACGAAGCCCTAAAAAGTCCATCTTTAATAGGCCTAGTTCTTCGATATTATCTTTATCATATTGTGTGACAAATCCATCTTCATTGGAGTTTTGCACCGGCACATACTCATCAAGAGGCGCAGCGGAAATTACGACCCCCGCCGCATGAGTGGAAGAGTTTCTCGCAATCCCTTCTAAGCGCAAACAAAGGTCAAATAGCTCTTTTACAGATTCATCTGTGTCATACAAATCTTTTAGTTCTTTTACTTCTAAAGCTTTTTTCAAAGTGATGCCCAATTCGTTGGGAATCATCTTCGCTAATCGATTCACCTCAGGTAAAGGCATGTCTAGCACACGACCTACATCACGAATAACGGCACGAGCCGCTTCAGTACCGAAGGTAATAATTTGCGCTACTCGCTCTTGTCCATATTTTTCTGTCACATATTCGATGACCTTATTACGAGTTTCATAGCAGAAGTCGATATCGATATCGGGCATGCTCACCCGTTCTGGGTTCAAGAACCGTTCAAAGAGCAAGTCATATTTGATAGGATCTAACCCTGTAATCCCCAGTAAGTAGGCTACTACAGACCCCGCGGCACTACCACGACCCGGTCCCACTAGTACACCATGTTCACGGGCATATTTCACATAGTCCCAAACGATGAGGAAGTAATCTTCAAAGCCCATACGACTGATAACGCCTAGTTCATAATCTAATCGTTCTTGTAACACCGGTGTAACTTCTGGGTAGAATTGAGGAATGTAGGACTCACAAACTTTACGCAAATAGGAATGCGCCGTTTCCCCTTCTGGTACATCAAACTTTGGCAAATGGTGGGCATCAAAATTAAATTCTACATGACAGCGTTCCGCAATCTTCAAGGTATTATCCAAGGCTTCTGGAATATGCCCAAAGAGCTCTTCCATTTCATTGCCGCTTTTCATGTAAAACTCATTACTGAAAAACTTCATCCGATCCGTATCATTCCGTCGTGCACCTGTGGCGATACATACCTTAATATCATGCGCTTCCGCATCGTCTGCATACACATAGTGAAAGTCATTGGAACAAACAAGACCTACTCCATATTGCTCCGCCATCTCCACTAGCACATCTTGGACACGCAATTCCTTCGGGTCTCCATGGTTCTGAATTTCTAGGAAAAAATTGTCCTTTCCATAGGTCTCCAAATACCATTCCAAAGCACGATGAGCGCCCTCTATGTTATCTTGCAAGATCAGTTGCGGGATTTCCCCAGCAATACAAGCACTGAGAGCAATGATTCCTTTGTTGTACGTAGATAGCAACTCACGATCTGCACGAGGCTTGCGGTAGAACCCTTCTGTAGAAGATTTGGACACGATTTTTACAATATTTTCGTACCCCTCCATTGTTTCCGCTAAGAGAATTAAATGCTTTAATCGTTCGTACGTCTTGCCCTCCGGTC
>CAUUIH010000019.1:0-14480 GCA_963545165.1 uncultured Veillonella sp. | reverse complement strand
GGAAAGAGCAGGACTCTGTAAGCCCTGCTCAAACTGAAAGAGAAGAACATTTGAAATTTTATGACTTTCAATACCGGCGGTGATGGCACTTGTCTTTCCTGAACCGAGAAAGCCCATCACTACATAGGTGGGAATAGTTTGCATAGGTGTTACATTGTTCCGTTAATAAAAGACTGTAATGCATCATTGTTCAATGATGGACCAATGATGGTTAAATATGAATCATGCAATGTGGTAGGAGTGATTTCTAAACCACTTCCATTGTACTGTACCAAGGCTTGCCCTCCCGTGGAAAGGGGAATACACCCTTTCAAGCGCAGGATGTGACCTGTTGTGTTGGTTTCGATGAGGGCTTTTAAATGATGCTGCCACTCATCGATGGTACGAGGTAAGGTGCATTCTACGGTACATGTTAAGAAAGCATCTTTAGCTTGTGCATGATGTGCGATGTGGTCATGGTGAGGAATCTCAGGGTGATTCCGTGCCGTATGATGACCTTTATGATTTTCAATATTCTTGCTAGGAGATAATGCTGATACGGCTTGCTCTCGTGGATACATAGAAATATATTTTGAAAGTGTAATCTCTTTCCATGGCACGATGTATATAGGTGCTGCTGGATTTAAGAGACGAATAATTTCTAAGGTATTTTGTAGTAAATCTTCATCTTCTTGGTGACTAATAAAGACTTGGCTGGAGTAAGCAATTTGATCTTTAAAGAACACACCAAAGTTTTTATAATACATAGGAGCTCGCATGGCATCGACTATGGACACACAACCGGTGAGCTCAATGCGTTTGGCAATGGATGAATCCTTGCAAATAGCTAGAATATCAGATAGTTGACTCACCCCTGATGGTTCAATAATAATATAATCCACATCTTGAGTGTCTAAAATATCTACTAAAGCTCTACGGAAATCGCCGGCTAAGCTACAACAAATGCATCCAGATGTGAGCTCACGAACAGTATATCCTTTTTCCCGGAGGATAGCGCCATCTAAATTGACTTGACCAAAATCGTTTTCTAAAATCAAAACTCTTGTTGGATCTGGTAATTCTTGTATAAGCTGCTGAATAAATGTTGTCTTTCCAGCACCGAGAAAACCAGAAACGATATAGACTTTTACTTTGTGGGAACTTAAATTTTGTTTGGCTCTGGTAAAAGCACGACTGATTAGATTCATCATACATCTCACCTCCAATGTGTATAATGTTATATATAATAAAATGAAAGTTCTTGCATAGATAGTATACTCTCTTTTAGACAGCTATGCATGAATGATTGAGCATTTCAGTCTATGTAACCTACAATAGTTATCAAAATAAAAAAATAAATGATAAAAAATCGAAAAAAATAGAAAAAGAAGATTGATTTATTTCGATTTGTCTGTTATAATGAAATCACGATATGAGAATATATCGATTTTAGTTTTAGTTTATATAAGTATATATGAGGTATAAAAACATGAATCAAAAAGTAGCTCAAGCTCTTAACGAACAAGTAATTTTCGAATTTAATGCAGCATCCACATACTTAGCTCTTTCTTTAGCTATGGCTGATGCTAACTTCAAAGGTTTCTCTGCATGGTTACGTGCACAATACCAAGAAGAAGTAACTCACGCTTTCAAATTCATCGATTACTTACAAAGCAACAATGAAAAAGTAACATTAGGTGATGTTAAAAATACTGCATCTACATTGACTAATCCTTTAGAAGTAGCAAAAGCTGTATTAGCTCATGAACAAATGATTACTGGCAAAATCCACAACTTATATGCATTAGCATTAGAAGAAAAAGATTATGCTACAGTATCTTTCTTGAACTGGTTCGTAGAAGAACAAGTAGAAGAAGAAGCAAATGCAACTGACTTAGTAGATCAATTCACATTTGCACAAGATAGCCGTTCTGCACAATTATTCTTGGACTCCAAATTAGGTAGCCGTCAATAATTGCTACACTCACTCTTACAGTGAAGTGCGAACTTCCTATCAAACCTAACACACATAACAAAAACCTAACACAAAAAACACAAAATGATATTTGTAAGAGTGATATTATTTGCTAGAGTATACATAAGTAGTCTTTCTAATAGAAGGGCTACTTATTTTATTATCGATGAGGGAGTTTACTTTATATGGATAGAATCCTAAAATTTTTTAAAAATAAAAGTCAAAAAGTCAAAAAAGTATTTGACAAAGGTCAAAAAGTCAGATATACTCTAACCATAGAAAAGAACAAAAGGTCAAATAGTGATTGCCTGATTCATTATAGCAACGACTATAAGCATCTTAAAAAGTCTAGTTATCATAAACGGGATATCGTGAATCAGAGAAATGAGGTTATACGATGAGTATTTTAGCAGATAAGATTGAACAATTTATACTGACGAAATTATTAGAAGAACAGGAAGGTATTACGCTGAGAAGAAATGAACTCGCAGAGGCATTAGACTGTGCGCCGTCACAAATTAGTTATGTGTTGAGTACACGCTTTTCTAATGACAGAGGATTCATAGTTCAATCTAGACGGGGACTAGGAGGATCTATCACGATTACTAGAGTTATGGAACCTGTAAGAAGACAAGTTCTGATTCCCTTAGAACAAACTCCACAACGTAGTGAAGAAGAGCCTGTCATTACAATTGGTCACATTGACCAGGTATTATTTCAACATATGAAAGAAGCACGTATTACAAAACGTGAAGCAGCTATGTTACATGAAGCATTTGTTAGAATTTTGCAAGATGTACCAGTGGAACGTAGAAAGGAAGCAGCAGAACGTTTTTATCAAGCTATTATGAATATTGTAAATGAGGAGGTGTAGGCTATGAAATGTGATTCTTGTGGTAAAGAGAATGCCAATATTCATATGACATCTATTGTGAATGGAGTGAAAGAGGAGCATCATTATTGCCAACAATGTGCCAGTCAAAAGGAGCAAGGAAATGGATCCATGTTTTCCTCTATGTTTGATGATAGCTTTTTCAATAATCAATTTTTTGCCAATGTTATGTATCCACAAAGTGCGCTAGGTAACAGCAAAGTCATTACTTGCCCGCAATGTGGAATGACCATATCTGCCTTTAATCATCAAGGACGATTAGGTTGTGATAAGTGCTATGAAGCATTTCAGCCACATTTAGTGCCGTTGATTAAACGTATTCAAGGGTCTACTTCTTACGAAGGGCGTATTCCTCAACGAGGAGCAGCAGATTTGAAAGTAGAGCAAACCATTAAGCAACTACGAAATGAGTTAATTCAGGCGGTAAAGGAAGAGCAATTTGAAAAAGCCGCACAAATTCGTGACGAAATTAAGTCTTTGGAACAGTCCAAAGAATCAAAGTAAGGAGGGTCTATGTTACATACTATTTTAGATGAGGCCTTGTCGCCTTGGATGAAAGAAACAGGCTTAGATCATCGCATTGTGTTATCTAGTCGCATTCGATTAGCAAGAAACTTCAAAGGAATACCCTTTACAAATCGGGGTGATACCAATGATTTAGCCAAAGTTGATGGATATATGCGGTCTATGATTAGCCCTTTACAAACAGCCTATGGTAAAAGCTTTTCAAAAATTAACTTAGACTCTTTAAGTGCTATTGAAAGAGATGTACTAGTAGAAAAACACTTAATTTCCCCAAATTTGGCAGCGCAAAGTTCAGGACGAAGTGTTATCATTTCTGAAGATTCTCGCATTTCCATTATGGTAAACGAAGAAGATCATTTGCGGATTCAGTCTATGGAACTGGGATTACAACTAGAAAAGGCCTATGAACGAGCCATAGCTGTGGATGACGTCATTGAAAGTAAATATGACTATGCGTTTTCAAAAGAGTTTGGATATTTAACCGCTTGTCCTACGAATGTAGGAACAGGCATGAGGGCGTCAGTGATGGTCCATGTGCCAGCATTGTCGATGACAGGTAAACTGCAACGTATTATCCGTAGTATTATCCGTATGGGGTATTCTGTACGAGGCCTCTATGGTGAAGGGTCTGAGGGGTTGGGACATGTATACCAAATCTCTAATCAGCAAACTATGGGAATTAGTGAGCAAGCAACGATTGAACAGCTTTCACAGATTGTACAAGGTGTTGTAAAAGAAGAAGAAAAAGCTAGATCTGAACTGTGGACGACAGATAAAGAAGGGATAGAAGATAAGGTGTGGAGGTCCTATGGTATTTTGACCCATGCACGCCGTATTTCAGGAGAAGAAGCCTTGGCTTTATTAAGTGATGTACAGTTAGGCATAGATATGAAATTAATAGATGTGACCATGAACTTTCATGAAATGCTAGTCATTACAAGACCAAATTTCCTAGCTAAATTAGTGGGGAAAGAGTCGATGGGGACGCAGGAACGTGATAGTCAACGGGCACAAGTGATACGAGATACCTTGTTACGAGGTTCTAAAGGAGGAAAATCATGATAGAAAGATACACAGAAGGGGCAAAACGTGCGTTAGCAATTGCCCAAGAAAAAGCAATTGAATATAAACATAATTATGTAGGGACTGAACATCTTTTGTTAGGCCTTGTGGAAGAAGAAAAATCAGTGTCTGCTAGGGCTTTGCTAGCCTTAGGGGTAGAAGGTAAGGCATTGGAAAAAGAAGTGATTCGTGCTGTTGGCAAAGGTACGCATAATGGAGGTCAATTACAAATGACGCCGCGTACGAAACATGTATTGGATTTAGCGCAACAAGCTGCCAATAGTCGAGGACATAACTATATCGGCACAGAACACATTTTATTGGGCCTATTGTACGATGGTGGTGGCGTAGCTATGCAACTATTGGCATCGAAAGGGATACGTCCAGAAGATGTAGTAGAAAAAGTAAATGCTATTGTAGGCGGTGAAGAACAAGGTTCCAATCCAACGCAAGGTACAGCTAATGAGTTAGGTGAAATTTCTGACTATGCTACAGATCTTAATGAAAGTGCCAAACAAGGCAAAATTGATCCTGTCATTGGTCGTGACACAGAAATTCAACGGGTAATTCAGATTTTAAGTCGTCGTACGAAAAATAATCCAGTCCTTATCGGCGAACCAGGGGTTGGTAAAACAGCCATTGCAGAGGGATTAGCACAACGCATTGTCAGTGGTGATGTGCCGGATGTATTGCGAGATAAACGTATTATTTCGATCAGCTTGAGTGCTATGTTAGCAGGAGCAAAATATCGCGGAGAATTTGAAGAACGCTTGAAAAAAGTGATGGATGAAGTACAAGCTCATGACGATATGATTGTGTTTATTGATGAAATTCATACTTTGATTGGAGCTGGTGCTACAGAAGGGGCTATGGATGCGGCGAATATCCTAAAACCAGCTTTAGCACGTGGTAACTTCCAAGTGATTGGTGCCACTACATTAGATGAATATAAAAAGCATATTGAAAAAGATGCTGCTTTAGAACGTCGTTTCCAACCAGTACAAGTTGGGGAACCAAGTGAAGAAGATGCTTTAGCTATCTTGAAAGGGTTACGTGACCGCTACGAAGCATTCCATAAGGTACAAATTACAGATGAAGCCTTAGCAGCAGCAGTACATTTATCTAGTCGCTATATTGCAGATCGATTCTTGCCAGATAAAGCCATTGATGTGATGGATGAAGCAGCATCTAAAGTTCGTATGGCTGTGTTTACGGCAACTCCAGACGTGAAAGCATTAGAAGATGAATTAGTACAAGTACAAAAAGAAAAAGAGGCCGCTGTGACATCACAAGACTTTGAACGAGCAGCCACACTTCGTGATAAAGAAAAAGAACTAGAATCTGACATTGCAGCGAAACAAGAAAGTAGCCATAAAGAAAGTGAAGCTAAATTAGTGGTCACAGAATCTGAAATTGCTGCCGTGGTGTCCGAGTGGAGTGGCATTCCTGTTTCACGCGTGGCGGAGGAAGAGTCGGAACGCTTGTTGCGTTTGGAAGAAGAATTACACCAACGTGTAATCGGTCAAGATGAAGCCGTGGTAGCCGTATCGAAAGCTGTCCGTCGGGCTAGAGCTGGATTGAAAGATCCAAAACGGCCAATTGGTTCCTTCTTATTCTTAGGACCTACAGGGGTTGGTAAAACAGAACTAGCTAGATCTTTGGCATCCAATTTGTTTGGCGATGAAAATGCTATGATTCGCATCGATATGTCGGAATATATGGAAAAGCATGCGGTGAGCCGTTTAGTGGGAGCGCCTCCGGGCTATGTAGGATATGATGAAGGAGGTCAATTGACTGAGGCAGTCCGTCGTCGTCCATATAGCGTGGTTCTCTTTGATGAAGTAGAAAAAGCACATCCAGATTTCTTTAATATGTTATTGCAAGTCTTAGATGATGGACGATTAACAGATAATCAAGGACGTACAGTAGATTTCAGAAATACAGTAATCATTATGACAAGTAACTTAGGAGCGAAATATCTCAAAGAAGATACGGCAGCTATGGGATTCTTAGCGGCTAAAGGGGAACAAGACAGCGGAAAAGATAAAGAGTCTATGAAAAAAGATGTACTCCAAGCTGTAAAATCTCACTTCCGCCCAGAGTTCTTGAATCGTATTGATGAAATGATTGTATTCCATGCTCTAGAAACAGAACAATTGCAAAGCATAGTGCGTATTTTGTTGCAATCTGTGACAACACGATTACATGAGCAAGGTATGGAATTAGAAGTATCTGATGAAGCTATGGAAAAAATCGTAGCAGAAGGAACTGACTTTGCTATGGGGGCAAGACCATTGAAACGAGCTATCCAACGATTAGTAGAAGATCCAATTTCTGATGCTATCTTAGAAGGAAAAGCCGTAGAGGGTAAAACATTGCATGTAGTAGTAGAAAATGAAGACATTGCGATTACCGTGAAGTAATATAAGAAACGAGCTATGCCTAGTTGCTATATCAGCAACTGGGTATAGCTTTTTTATTTTACAGAATGCTATTTTTCTTATACACTATAGGGTAGGTATATTCTTAATTTTAGTATGAGGTATAGTATGAAAGAGATTATATTAGTTACATCTTTTGGTTCTACTGTAGACAGTGCAAGAGAAAATCAAATTTTCCCAGTAGTAGATGCTATTCGTAAAGCCAATCCGAATCACGAAGTTCGTGTAGCTTTTACATCGCGTATTGTTATTAAGCGTTTGAAAGATAGAAATATTATTTTTCAAAATGAAATTGAAGCTATGGAATCGATCGTGGCAGAAGGATATGAACGTGTTATTGTGCAGCCTACGCATTTAGTAGGTGGTGCAGAGTTCGATAAGCTTCGTAGAAATATTATGGCTTTCAGCGGACAAGGCTCTGTACAAGACATTGTATTTGGTAGACCTCTTTTGTATTTCATGGGACAAGAGGAGGAAGTACCAGATGATTACCAAATCTTGATAGATCGTTTTATTAAGTCCTTACAGGTTCCTGAAACAGAAGATTTACTGTTAGTAGGACATGGTGGATTTAATGTAGGGAATGCATCATACGCAGTACTACAATTAAAATTACAATATGAAGGTTTCCGTAATACATCTGTTGCTACATTGGAAAACTTTCCAACTCCAGAAGATATCTTAGAACGATGGGAACGAGAAGGCCACGAACATAGAAAAGTACATTTACATCCGTTGTTGTTGGTTTGCGGGGATCATGCATTAAATGATTTATTCGGAGAGGAAGAAGATAGTTTACTTTCTGAATTAACAAAAGCAGGCTATGAAGTAGTACAATACGAAAAAGGTCTTGGAGAATATGCTGAAATTCAAGAGATCTATGCAGAACATTTAGCAGATGCTATACAAGGTTTATATCAAAAACGATTATAAAACTATAAATCATGCATATTGATGGTTGCGCGATTTATTAAGAGAAATAGCTTCGTCATATCGTGTACATTCATAGCGAGTCATGATATACTAAATAATTATAATAGTTTGGAATGAATAATCCTTACTAGTTCCGTGTTGATAGATAAAAGAGGTGTCCTGATGAAAGGTAAATTATATGGTATTGGTGTAGGTCCTGGGGACTCTGAGTTGATGACTGTGAAAGCAGCTCGTATTGTTGGAGAAGCAGATGTCATCATTACACCGAAAACAGAAAAGAAAGATGGATCTGTAGCGTTACATATTGCAGAACCATATATTCAAGAACATACAGAAATTGTGCCTGTTGTATTCCCAATGGTATTGGATGATAATGAACAATCTAAAGGTTGGGAAGAAGCGCGTAAAATCATCACTGGATTACTAGAAGAAGGCAAAAAAGTTGTATTCTTAACATTGGGAGATCCAATGTTCTATAGTACCTATATGTATGTGTATCGCTTGGTAGAATCTGCTGGTTTTGATATTGAAACTATTCCAGGAGTTACGGCATTCTGTGCAATTGGCTCTCATTTGGGATACCCAATTGTAGAAAAAGAAGAAGTGTTAGCGATTATTCCAGCCACAGCACCAAAAGAAAAAATTGATGCTGTACTTGCTGTAGCTGATGATGCAGTGATTATGAAAGTGTATAGAAACTTCTCTGAAGTGCAAGAAACACTTCGCAAACATGATATGGCAGACGAGGCCGTGATGATTTCTCGTGTTGGACTACCAGAGGAAGAAGTCTATCGCAATGTAGATGCTTTGCCATCTGATACAAAATTAAACTATTTATCTACAATTTTGGCGAAACGTAAAGATCGCTAAGAGGTATTTTATGAACACTGTACAACGACCAAGAATTGTTATAGCAGGCACCAACTCTGGTGTTGGAAAAACAACCATTGTAGCAGGGCTATTGGCGGCTTTGACAGAGCAGGGCAAGGGAGTACAGGCATTTAAGGTAGGCCCGGATTATATTGATCCGGGCTTTCATAGAATTGCTAGCCAACGAGAATGCTATAATTTAGATACCTGGCTTGTGCCGCCACATAAATTGATCCCTTTTTTTGTGGGGCAAGCGGAGACTGCTGACATTTCTATTATAGAAGGTGTGATGGGCCTTTATGATGGGGGACGTGAAGGCGTTAGTTCCACTGCGCAAGTGGCGAAGGATTTAAAAGCTCCAGTGGTGTTAGTTATCGACTGTAAGGCTATGGGAGAAAGTGCGGCAGCCATTGCAAAGGGCTTTCGAGATTATGATCCAGAGGTACAATTTGGAGGGGTTATTTTAAACCGATTAGGCTCGGATAATCATGAACATATGATACGGACGGCGATGAAGAAATTAGGGGTCCCTGTACTAGGCGCCATTCGTCGTGATGAACGTATGCAATCACCAGAGCGTCATTTAGGATTGACACCAGTGACAGAAATTGATCCTACAGAGGCGATTGCTACCATTCGGGAAGCCGTAAAAGTTATGGTGAACTTAGAAGCCTTAGTAGAGCTAGCTCAAAATGCGGTGGACTTGTCTGTAGAAACTGTGGAGGTAGTAGAGACCGTAGAAAAACGTGCGCGCATTGGCATTGCCATGGATGAAGCATTTTCTTTCTATTATCCAGCTAGCTTAGCAGCGTTAGAAGCAGAAGGTGCTGAGTTGCATTATTTTAGTCCTTTAAAAGATAAGTCTTTGCCAGATGTAGATGGTATCTTTTTTGGTGGTGGTTTTCCTGAGATGTTTTTATCTCAATTGGGGAACAATGAATCTATGAAAGAAAGTATACGCCAGGCCAACGAAAAAAGGATGCCAATCTATGCAGAATGCGGCGGTCTTATGTATATGACAGAAGCAGTGACTGATTTTGAAGGAAATACGTATCCGATGGTGGGCATTGTGCCAGCTACCTGTGAAATGCAACAAAGCTTACAACGTGTAGGTTATGTCAGTGCTACTATGTTAGAACCGAGCATTTTAGGGTCTGTGAAAGATACGTTGCGTGGACATGAGTTTCATTTTTCTACAATGACACCTACACAAAGTCCATTTCCTTGGGCCTTTGAATTAGTAGGGGGCCGTAAACCTAAAGCCTACCAAGGTGGATATGCACATAAAAATGTGTTGGCTTCTTATTTGCACATTAATTTCTCTGGCAGTGAAGAAGCGGCAAAAGCTTTTGTAGATTCTTGCGAGGATTATAGTCAACGTAAGTAGAAAAAAGTATAAAAGGTTAAAATGCAATTTTAATTTGCGTTTTAGGCATAATGTAAAAGGTGAAAAAAGATTGACATTTTTTTTGCCTCTGTGTATACTAATATCGTTGACGAGCCGGAGTGGCGGAATGGCAGACGCACTTGACTCAAAATCAAGCGGGTAACACCGTGTGGGTTCAAGTCCCACCTCCGGCACCAACGATTAGCAGATACTGTGTAAACAGTATCTGCTTTTTTGCTTTTATTTTGATAAATAATTTTATTTAGTAAAAGAATAGCTACATATAAAATGATAGGGTTTAGAGAGGGTTAAGAAATCCTGATACATTGGCTGAAAGATAGTTTATTATGATTATTTTATATAGCTTTCATGATGAAAAATAATTGACGGTTTGTGGAAAAATATATATGATAAACGTAAATCAAGGTGATAATAAATCCTAAAAAGTGTGACGAAGGATGAAACGGTTACTAGGAAGTCCTAGGGCGAAGGATATGAATGTATATCTTAACGAAAGGAGGGGCCTATGTCAGTCGGTAAAAGCTTGTGCAAGAACGTATGGATTTACAATAAGTAGCATATGAGGGAGAAAGCTATGGACGAATATACATATACGTTAGACAAGACTGGTTTTTATAAAATCCTTTTTAGTACGTCTTTGGCAGTAGCCAAAGAACAATTACATAGTAGGTTAACACCGAAAAAGCTAGAAGGTGCCGTGGATTATATGTGTATGCTCTGCACCTGTATGAATTTGGCGGTTGATCAGAATCAATTGGAATGTGCCAATTTTAATGATGGAATTGTAGAAGAATATGTAAGCTTGGTAGATGTAATCATTAGTAATGAAGGGAGCATTAATTATATAAAGGCTGCTAAAATTGATGAATTGTTTATTAAATCGGCTGAGTTGGTACGTGCACTATTACAGGGGGGAGTATTAGCTAAGCAGTTGCAAGAATTGCAACGGTCCTATCATTGTTGGCATATGAAACAGCGCATGTATCATTCACAAAGAGGTTTACTTCACTAGTGTCTATGAATAATGGGTGCATACAGTAAGGAGTAGGGTATTCTATTCAAGGATATAAAAAACTTGCACCAACCCTAATAGTCTTGTAAAATAGAGGTATAACAACTTATATAGTACAAGAATTTTTAGGAGGACTTGATTATGGCAGTGAAGATTGGTATTAATGGCTTTGGTCGTATTGGTAAATGCGTCATGCGCGCGGCTCTTAACAACCCAGATGTGGAAGTAGTAGCCATTAATGATACTGGCGATATTGAAGGTTCCGCTTTACTGTTTAAACATGACTCAATTCATGGCAATTTAAGCTGTGATGTGTCTGTAGAAGGCGAATATTTAGTAGTAGACGGCAAAAAAACACGTGTATTCTGTGACCGTGATCCAGCAAACTTAGACTGGTCCTCTGAAGGGGTAGAAGTGGTTATCGAATGTACTGGTGTGTTCCGTTCTCGTGAAAAAGCAGCGGCTCATTTGGGTGGTACTGTTAAAAAAGTTATCATTTCTGCACCAGGCAAAGATGAAGATAAAACTATCGTTATGGGCGTAAATGAAAGTGAATATGATCCAGCTACGCATCATGTGGTATCTAACGCAAGCTGTACCACAAACTGTTTAGCTCCATTTGCAAAAGTATTGCATCAAGAATTTGGTATTAAACGTGGCATGATGACAACAGTGCACTCTTACACAAATGACCAACGTGTGTTGGATGCACCTCATAAAGATTTACGTCGTGCTCGCGCAGCAGCGATGTCCATTATTCCTACTACCACAGGTGCAGCGAAAGCAGTAGCATTAGTATTACCTGAATTGAAAGGCAAATTAAATGGCTTTGCTCTTCGTGTACCTACACCAAATGTGTCTGTTACAGATTTAGTAGTAGAACTTGAAAAAGAAGCAACTAAAGAAAGCATCAATGCTGCATTCCGTAAAGCAGCTGAAGGTGAATTAAAAGGTATTCTTGGCGTATCTGACTTGCCATTAGTATCCAAAGACTTCAATGGTGATGCTCGTAGCTCTATCGTTGATGCAGATTTGACAATGGTAATGGAAGGCAATATGGCAAAAGTAGTAGCTTGGTATGACAATGAGTGGGGCTATTCCTCTCGTATTGTTGACCTAGCTGTGTACATGAGCAAACGAGGCTTATAATCTGTTGGGGACTACGAGAGTAGTCCCTTTTTGTCGTGATTACAAAGACCTTTAATGCCTACTAGGGATTTGAGTTCTAGATATAAAGCAAGAATGCCATAGTTTATGTAAATATATCCATGCCAATGGATTATACTATATTACAGATATATAGGAGATAGTATGAAACTTTCACTAGCAAATATGAATGTAGCGAACAAAACAGTATTTGTTCGAGTTGATTTTAACGTGCCTCTGAAAGACGGCGTAATCACTGATGACACACGGATTCGTGCCACATTACCAACATTACGACATCTAATTGGTCAAGGTGCCAAGGTAGTTATTGCTTCTCATTTAGGACGTCCAAAAGGAGAACGCAAACCGGAGTTTACCTTGGAGCCTTGTGCGAAACGATTAAGTGAGCTCTTAGAACAACCAGTTCGATTTGTAGAAGATTGCATTGGGGATATCCCAGCGCAAGCAGTGCGTGAGATGAAATCTGGGGATGTAGTTGTGCTAGAAAATCTTCGCTTCTACAAAGAAGAGGAAAAAAATGACCCTACCTTTGCGAAATCCTTAGCGGATTTAGCAGAAGTAGGTGTGAATGATGCCTTCGGGGTGTCTCACCGTGCTCATGCCTCTGTGGAAGGGATTACAAAATACTTACCAATGGGAGCTGGTTTCTTGTTAGAAAAAGAAATTCGTTATGTTGGCGGTGCTGTGGAGCATCCAGAGCACCCATTTGCAGCCATCATTGGTGGTGCTAAGGTAAGCGACAAAATTGAAGTGATTTCTAACTTATTGCCAAAAGTAGAAGTGTTGATTATCGGCGGCGGCATGGCGAACACTTTTGTAGCAGCCCAAGGTCATAATGTAGGCACTTCCTTGGTAGAAGCAGATAAATTTGAGTTAGCTCGTGAGTTAATCGCCCGTGCGAAAGAAACAAATACTAATTTATTGTTACCAGTCGATTTCGTAGTAGCTGATGCTTTCAGTGAATGTGCAAATCATAAGGTGGTAGATGCCACAGCGATTGAAGATGGTTGGATGGCATTGGATATTGGACCGAAGAGCCGTGAGTTATTTGCAGAGGCTTTGGCACCGATGAAAATGATCGTTTGGAATGGTCCTATGGGTGTATTTGAAATGGAAGTATTCGCTGGCGGTACGAATGCAGTAGCGAAAGCGGTGGCAGAGGCGAATGCGACCACAATCGTAGGTGGTGGCGATTCGGTAGCGGCCATTGAAAAAAGCGGTTTAAGTCACAAAATTTCTCATATTTCCACTGGTGGCGGTGCGTCCTTAGAATATTTAGAAGGCAAAGTGCTACCAGGTATTGCAGCCTTACAAGAGGCGTAGGAGGTTATCATGCGACAACCGATCATTGCAGGGAACTGGAAAATGCATATGACGAATACGGAAGCCACTGTATTCGTAGAACAATTGAAAACATTAGTGGCTGATGCAACGTGCGAAGTAGTGGTATGTCCACCTTTCACGGCGATTTGCACAGTGGCTGATTTAACGGAAGATACACCAATTCGTGTGGGGGCACAAAATGTGTTTCACGAAGAATCTGGTGCTTATACGGGAGAAGTATCTCCTTCGATGTTGACGGATTTAGGTGTGTCCTACGTAATCGTAGGGCACTCCGAGCGCCGTTCCATCTTCAAAGAAGCGGATCGTTGTGTGAATAAGCGTGTACGCATCGTCTTACAACATGGCATGAGCCCTATTCTTTGCGTAGGTGAAAGCTTGAACCAACGTGAAAGCGGTGAAACGGTAGCTTTCATTCATTCCCAACTAGAAATGGGATTGCATGGAGTGCCAGAGGAAGAAATGACGGAAGTGGTCATTGCGTACGAACCGATTTGGGCCATTGGCACAGGTCGTACAGCGACAGCGGAACAAGCAGGCGAAGTATGCCAAAGCATTCGTGAGAAAATCGCCGCTATGTATACGCCTGACATTGCAGAACAAGTGCGCATTCTGTACGGTGGCAGTGTAAAACCGGAGAATGCAAAAGATATTTTAGCCCAAGCCCACGTAGATGGGGCTTTAGTGGGCGGTGCTTCCTTGGATGCAGAGTCTTTTATGGGGATTATTAAAGCTTGTTAACATAGGTTTGAGGTAGAATATGGCAAAATTAAAAGGACCAGTGATGCTAACTATCCTAGATGGATTCGGCATTGGAGATGGTCAAGACCCAACAAATGCGGTGGTACAAGCGAACCCCCGAACATTTTTAGACC
>CAUUIH010000018.1:0-14618 GCA_963545165.1 uncultured Veillonella sp. | reverse complement strand
GGCGGTGAATATCAATTGAATTCTTTACTAATTCACGTTTCGTTGCTATTGGTAATCCACTGTCATAATCATCTACATGTAATTGGTACGCTAAGTGATCAATTACACTCTCTGATTCAGTATCAATCGATGACCACAATAACAGCGTATTCGTGTTCATGAATTCAGCTAGCGTTTCATCCCACGTTTTAGCAATGGCCTTAATTGGCTCCCTGTCGATTGAGGAGGGAAGATGTTCCGCGCTGGTATACTTACTATCACGTATCATTCTTCCTCACTTCCTGCAAACACTACGACGGTTGTATTGGCTACTGCAACACCACTTTGTTCTGCAATTGGAGTAAATACAGGTGCCGTTACTTCAACGCGTTTAATGCCAGATACATCCATGAGCATTTGCACTAATCGACTAGGCACTATATCACGGCCTAATTTAGATTTCTGCCATATTACATAATCATTGACCGCTTTATCTGCCTTCGCTTTTACCACCGTTGCATCAGCGCCTTTTTCAATGTAATACTTAGCGTCGATGTTATATTGCGTAGTAGTAGGTGCTAATACAGTGAGCTTATCAGTCAAAGGTCTACGTTTTTTATCAGACAAATAGGCTGTAATAGTCTTGAGCAATTCTTCACCTGGAATACCACCACCAGATAGTAATGGGTAAATGTTAACTTCCCCAGGATGTGGAGAGGATACACCTACATCGGCCACAAGGTGTGATGCAGATTTTGTGAAATACTCATAGGCACCTTCAGGCCCTGCCACAGAAAACGATTCAGGAGCCTCATGAATACGCTCACGATAGGCTTCGTCATCTTCCGTATCAGAACCACCTTCAGATAATGTAGTATTGCTCATCGTATCCACATATGCTATAGGGTCAATAATTGTACTTATCTCACCTGGTTTAAACCCATTACCTTGTGCGCCTGTACGTTGTGCTTCTGCTTTTACTGATCCATTGAGTTGACCTGGTAGAATTACCAAGTCCTCAACAGTAGCAAAATATTCACCATCTTCTGTAGATATCCTTGTACCCTTTGGAATAATGACAGAGTTCGTACGCACTGCTGACAATGTTGCTTGGATAGTTGTAGTCGCTTTTGTTGCCTGTAACCGCTCAACGGCAGCAGGCACCGCTCCAACATGGTCCAAGTTATCACCTTCTGCATAGGCTAATAGATTTTGTTTAGCTGCATAATTTGCATCGTTCAATAATCGGATAATAATTTCCGAAATTACATTTAAAAATAAAGTAACAGGGTCGCCTTCTCCCAAGGTTCGCTCTGTTATTGTTGTGTAAATATCAAATACCTTCTGTTGAACGTGTTCTTTATCTGTGTTAAAGAACTCAACATTAGGTAAATCAGATAATCTCATACAGTCACCATCACTTTCGGAATCAACTCACCATTTTGTGTGGCAGTAAAGGATATATCACTAATTTTGGCACGTGGTTCGTACCGTTTAATTTGTTGGAATATGTCATTAGATAGATGCGCTTGTGCTTGATGGATAGGCATATCAATAATGCGACCATCAATACCAAACTCCCTATCTAGTGGCACACTACCACGAACAGTAGAAATAATCGTTTGCACATTTTGCAAAATCTCAGCGACTTCACTTTCAGGTGCTAGCGATATCCTATTGTCCGTAACTGGTTTAATTTCATACGTTGCTGACATGGCTAGAACCTCCGCAATATCGTATTAACTTTGTTGAACTTCTGACCATATTGGTTAAGCATGGACTTTTCTTCTACTGTGTTCTTGTCTGGATATTCCTCAAGAGTTAGTGATACTTCAATAGATTGAGTCTTGCCATAAGCATCTGTGAATAAGCTATCTTCGCTCATAGACATAATTACAAAGTAGTTTTGACTAACAGGTTTACCGCCAATAATAAACGGCAATACAGCCCCTGTATCGCGATAATTCCTCAACTTCTTAACAGTACTATCTGGGGATTGGCCAAGCGATGAAGAAATAAGGATTTTACATGTAATTTGTTCTACGTCTGGACCACTAAACTGTTTGACAGGCTTTTCTAGCATCAAATTATGCTTTTCCCATCTAGCACTGCCTGAACGCGTTACATCTGATACAGTAAGCACATTGTCTAATGCGGTATAGAATACTATATCCGCTAAATAACCGATATACATCTATACCTCCTATACTGGTCCTGATGTTGTAGAACCGCCAGACTCTACACCACCATGCACATGATGAACTAAGGAAATACCATTGACCACCACATCGCCACCATTTGAATTAATAGATAGTGTACCACCAACATTAAGAGTCATATCTCCAGGAACAGTGAGCACACGTTTGCCATTATCCGCACCATCTGGTGTCGGATCCGCAGTACTAAAGAATGTACCAATGATAAATCCATCGGAAAACCCACGTCCGGACCGATTAGGCAACATAATACACAATACCTGGTCATCAATTGCCGGCATCCAATAGTCCTTATCATGTGCTGCACCTCGATTAATGACAGATAATGGCGCCGTTACAACACCTTCTCTATCTAGGCGTGTAACAACGGCTTTACCTTCTTCAGGAATTGTACTTGAAACATTTCCAATGAATATCATATCTGCTAATGCAGATAATATATCAGTAGCCATTTAAACACCTCCTTACATCAATCGACGTTGAATAATTGGCCCCTAATGTATGCGTTGCTTTCGTAATTAAATAATTACCATCGAATACCCCAAATCCTTCGAGTTTAACCGTAACCGATGCCATAATAAGAGGATTACCAGGGAAACTAAAAGACATTGTATCGGCTTCCTTGTTGGCTTCTCTTAGCTTCTTTTTAGCCAATCTCTTTGCCTCCGCTTTGTCTTTTACCTGCTCATTAACTTCTAATACAGCAAGGTACGTATGGCCCTTACGGTCAGGATCTTCAAACGTATCCTCAATCACAGTTTTCTTATCCTTATTGGTATATTTCACATGACATGCACGATATACCTCACGAGTTTTACTTTTATATGAATAAGATAACGCCCTAGTAATAATCAAAGGCGGTTGTTCACCTTCTTTAGTCTGTACAGGTTGATACTGGACACCTGGTCTACGAATTATAACTTTAGGCTTCACATTTTCGTATTTGTAATCATCGAATATAATCAACTGTTCAGTGGATACTTTAAGAGAAAACCCCGCATCATTGCATAGTTTCTGCAAGAATGCGAGGTCTGATTCAGCACTTTGAGAGGCATCTTTTAACGGTGGGTCAAAATCAGCATCCCATACTAGCTTTAACTTATTATCTTTTGCCTTTTCGGTAGCAATCGCTTTCAGCGTTGTGGCTTTCCACGATTTGTCTTTCTTTTTCTCCCGTAAGTCAGTACTACCGATAATAGCGACACCTTTGATTTTGACTACATCAGGAAGGCTACTTCCCTCGAATTCATCAATTTCAAATTTGCCGATTGATAATGTAAATTGTTCATCCCCTAATTTCTCCCATGCTACGGTATTAATAGTGACTTCTAGTAATGATCCTTTCACAGGATACCAATCACCGACCCATAGACGGCCCCTATCCTCTAATGAGATGGCCACATCATCTACAGTCCCTGAAAGGTTATCTGTGAAAGTTACATCAAGAAGGTACTTACTAATATCGTCGGTGATGTCCTTTGACTCCTTACTCCCCCAATGTTGGTACCCAATCGTACACCATGCCCGCCGTGCTAATTTCGTTTGTGGTGTTAAGTCTTTCTTCCATTTTTGGACCTTAGCTAGGCTTTTTTGTAAGCTCATATACTATCGCCTCCATGGTGGTAAGAATTCAGGTAAGGAATCAGCAGGGACATCTGGGCATGTCAACACAACACCAGCAGAAAATATCGCTGTATTACGGTGCTTTTGATTGGCTTCTAACAATAGATTGATATATCGTTCATTACCGTACACCTTATAGGCGATTAAATCCCACATATCCCCTTGTATTGTTGTATAGTTAGTCATAACTCAACCTCCGTTGTCCGGCGGTATAGCTACGCATCATTTGTTCAAATTCACGCATTTTAGCATCCAACGCTGACATAATATCATCAGTTGAACCATTACCTGCATTTATAACTGGTGCGAATGTAATTTGTACAGGTGTACTACTATTACTAGATGAGGATGTTACAGGTACGCTAGGTGCTAATGATACAGTAGGTGCTACAGCTGACTGCGCACCACTCACACCTAACATTCGCCCGGCCGTTTGCCATAAGTTCATAGCATTTGCACTACCATCAATAGGTACAATTACTTCAGGATATCCAGCTTCACCAATCAATGCAACTTCCGGAGATGTAATAACACCACCATTAGCATACGCATTACCGCCTGCAGCTTGAACACCTACAGTAAATCCACCACTAAATTGTGCCTTAATACTATCCCATGCTCCTGAAATTGCATTAGACACAGCACTAGGAATTTGTTTAATCCAATCTAGTACCGCATTATATGCATCACTTGCCCATTGACCTGCGGCAGCTACGAAACCGGCTCCCGCATCAGCACATGCACTTGGTAAATTCATAATGAAATTAATAACATCGTTAACCAAACTACTAATCCACGATGTGGCCGTAGCATATGCTTCAGAGGCAAACGAAATAACCGCAGATACAAACTCAGCACCCAACGTGATCATGTACATGGGTAAATTGATTAAGAAGTTATAAATATCATCGACCATGGCACTAAAGGTAGTGACTGCGAAGTTATAACATTCAGTAGCGAATGATACAACGGCAGATATAACAGCCGTACCAACTTGTACCGCAATCTCTGGCAATCGTAAAATAATGCCTATAATGAACCCTACGGCCATACCAATATATGTTGGTAAGTTCAACCATAGATTTACATAGGCAATTATTGCTGCTTTCAACGCATTAAATACGCTAAGGCCTAATGATAAGAACCCATTAATTACAGCCATAATACCGGATATAATGGCGCTCCATGCGGAACTTAAAGCAGAACACACGCTATCCCATATTGAACTCAATCCAGAACATACACTATCCCAAACAGATGTTAATGTGGCACAGATAGTATCCCAGTTTGTTACTAATAGGTATATCACTGCAATAATCGCCATAATAGCAATTACCCAAGGTCCACCTATTAATGCACCCGCTGCTTTAAACGCACCCATTGCCGTTTCTACGCCTTTAAATGCCGTTGTAATTGTAGTAATACCTGATGCAAGTTTAGTAGCCGTGCCATATAGTAAGGCTAATTTCAATCCATTAGTTACTACGGCGGCAATAGCTTCCTTATTATCCTTCATGAAGGTTACAACAGTTTGTAATACCGGTATCAGTGCCGGTAATATTTGCTGTGCAATAGGTATAAAGGCTTGTGCCAACCCTAATGCAACTTGCGTAGCTTCCGCTTTCAAGATGTTCATTTGTAGCCATATTTCATGGAGTGATTTAGGATCTATTCCAACGCCTTTGATTTGTGACGCTGCCGCTTGTGCATCTGCGTAATTTTCAAAGACTTTAGTTAGCTCCATGCCTTTTGCGCCTAATGTTTCAAGCATGAATTCCTGGCCACGTCCTTGTGCTACTGCATTTTGGTACCCTTTAGCCATGGCATCCAACTGTTGATTCATAGGCAATAACTTGCCATTAGCATCGGTTAAGGATACACCAAATTGACTGAGGTACCCTTGCAATGCTTCGGCACTTTTACCGCCACCGGCCAACGTCTTATCCATTTTAGCGAAGGACTTTGCGGCTGCTTCTACATCAACACCACTTAACGTCATAATCTTCTTAAATTGCGACGTTTCGGCGGTTGTCATATGCAGTTTATTGGACAATTGATAGAGTGCTTCACCGGCATTAACCACATTATCGATAATGGCACCAATACCAAATCCACCGGCGGCAACCATAGCGAAACTTGCAAGCTTTCCTGTAATACCACTTACCGCAGCACTAGCACCTTGTGCAGCTGATGCAGCACCTGCTAAAGGACTTGCACCACCCATTTTACTGATTGCATTTTGATGTGCCGTCTGACTTGCGATATTAGACCGCAACTGGGCTTGCCGTTGTAACATAGAATTTAGCTTTTGCTCAGCTGCAATTGCTGCGTTCCTATCACTAGCGTTACCAGTCTTTTGCGATATAGCCTGTAGTTTTCTATACTGCGCCTGTTGGTCCTTGATTGCGTTGGATAATCTGTTGAGTTCCTGAGATGCTTTAGATACGGAAGATGATAACCCACCATCGAGTTTACCTTTAATGGCAATCGCCATTTCTAAGACTTTATTGGCCATTATTTTCTCCCTTTCATTGCTTTATTCTCGCGCTCGATACCATCACTAATGAGCTGAACGTGGACTATGAACTCATCCACGTCTAGCTCTCGAATGAAGTAGTCCATCGGCGTGCTAGTGTATTTACTACACGTAATCGCACACTCGGTGAAATACCGTTCTAGGTCTGTTATTTTTCGGAATTGAGCAAAAAATTCTGTACCTCTAGGCACACTCTAGTGAAATCAGCAGCCGGAAGACTATAAATATCATCCACCTTACATCCGCATACAGCAGCTGCTACATGTGCTTGATAAGTCATAGATAATGCCGGAACTGTAATAGTTTTATCTTCACCCTTAGCGGACTTTTCGCATTTAATTAATGTGTAACCGCTGATACCTTCAAATTGTAAGGAATGACCAGCTTTTACTAATTCAATACCAGTTTGTTCATGTGTTTCGTTCATAGTGTTATGTTTACTCATTAGTGATCGTCCTTTCTACAGACTAAATACCAAGTGCAGCACGAACATCGCCAAGGAAGTCTGTGCCATCAGAAATAGAATCTTTATAAGCATATTTATCGATTTCACGAACTACCTTGCCATCTTGTTCTAGTTTCAAGTATGTCGTTTCGATTGTGTTCGTTGCATCAATAGTATTACCAGATTCATATGTGCCATTTTCTTTGGATTTAGCACGGCCACGAATAACAGCACGTGTAGGCACGATTACATATTTATCTTTACCACTATCCCAACATTGGATAGCGCCACGTACTTCTAAACGTACGCCACGACCACCTGTAAGGCGGTGTGTAGTTTCTGTTGGAGTGTTCCAAGTAAGTTTAGTTTCCATAGAGGAGTAGTGGCCAATAACTGGCGCTTCTACTTCGCCTGCAATACCCACACCTTTTACAGTTTGAGTCATTACAGATTCACTAGGTAATTCTACTTTGGCAACACCTAAACAGTTGTCAGAGCCTTCTTCGTATACACGGAAGTCATTAAGTACTTCCGGTACTTGGTTGATAGATGCCATGATTAATTACCCCTTTCTATACTGTTTGAAATAGCGTTTTGAAATAAGACACATCGTATTCAGAAATGCTTTCAATTTCTTGCGCTGGAATTGGAGGTGTACGGTATTTGTGGAAGCGAATAATACCATTCAACAAATCTGTTGTAGGGTTTTCTGCTTCTTTAAATTCAATACGACCACCCAAGATAAAGCCACGAGAAGTAAGACCGTTAAGACGGATTGTTTCACTATCAAGAATTGTCTTGATATTACGTGGCAAGATAGGCATATCTACTTTTTGCCAATACGTTAAGATGAATGTTTGGTCATCCCAATCATTGAAACGGCGTACACAAATGAATGTATCCTTAACATCAGTTGTGCCAGGATATGCACCTGTGTAGTTGCCCCAAGATACCCAACCATTGATATTAACGGCTGTCATAATACCTTGAGAGTTCAACAAGTTAGCTTGAGAATGCGTAAGCATTACTTCCTTACCATTAGCTAAGCACAAGCCTGTGATGTTCATGGCCTTGTTGGAAGGGGATAATGTAGGAATATCGCTATTGGATGCATCGCATTTACCAATAATGCCCATGATGTGTGTAGACATATGGAACATGTAATCGCCATTGCGGACCATTGGCCAACATACGACCTCAGATTCACCTGTATAGCTATTACCTTTCTTCCATTCGTAAGCATCTGTGTATTTAACAACTTGTGTAGTGTCGATATCTACCAAAGTAGTTGCGCCAAATAAGTTGTTAATAACACGAGATTTTGCTTTCATTACAGAAGCGACTGTAGGATTTTGAGAGAATCCAGGTGCAGCGATAAGACCAGGTACAATGCCGAAATGATGATAGATTGTATCAATCAATTCAAAGCCTGTTGCCTTTTCATTGCTATCCACACCACCGATTACGTTCTTATAATCGAAGTTTTCTACATCGAGTTCATCATATGTAAGGTCCAATGTAGTTGCGGAATCGAATTTACCACCTTTGATTACAGAGATAATTAATTGATTCTTATCATCAAATGCTGCCGTGTAATCTGTATTGGCCACACCTGTTTGACCGCCACTAGATACTTGCAATGTATTGAGCAATACTGCTGCTTTTACAATGCATTTCTTTTCAGTCAATGTAGCAGTTGTTGTAGTGGATTTTTTATGCTTAGCAGGATCCAATACGTTAACAAATACGATTGGAGCTACGCCATACAATTTGAATTGCGCATACATTGCTTCACACAATGTGAAATGTGTCCAATCTTCAGAATAGCCAAGTTGTTGAACAGCTTCTTCCCAGCTATAGCAGATAATTGGCTTGTTAACTACTGCGCTAGGGTCTTCTGTAAGGTGTACAGGTGCAGTACCGAACACAATTGGAAGGCCGGCAGTAGTTTGGACAGGAGCAATTACAGAGGTAGCTTGCTCACTTGTTTTGACGCCATGATAAAAGGCCATTTACTTCACTCCTTTATAATTCTTCAATGCGTTAACATAGAATACATTTAATTGTGTGCCTTGTGTTCTCACATCAATCATTGCTTGATTGAGTTCATCTAAAGGCACGAATAAATGCATAAAAATAGGGTCTTCCGATTCCGGCAGTGGTGCGCCGTCGCTAAATACCATGAATTGGTTTAGCCGGCTACTGCGGAATGAAGGCCCAACATATACAACAGGGTTCATCGTTGTCTCCTATTCAATTACTTTATTATCCATAAATATCTTATTTAGGTTTCTACGAATAACTGGAATATACACTTCAAATTCAAGATATCCAACCCATTGAGGGTATGGTTGATCATCAGGAATTGTTGTATTAACGGTATTCTCCTTAATTTCATATTTAAGTGCTACCGGATTATCAGATAGTAACCGCTCACGCACTACCTCTAAGAGGTGATATAGTCCGACATGGCCTTTAGTTAAGGCTTCATCATAAGTAGTTACCAATACAGTAATCCCTACCGTCGAACTATCTGCATCATTAACAGAGTACGGATGCACTACTACGGCTGGGCATAACTTGCGCTTGTCTTCATTCTTATCCACTCTTGGTAAGAACCCGCTCCATACTCGAATAGGGCTCGTGGTAACATCACTGGTTTCATTTAGCTTTCGCAACTCATCCATGAGATAGGCAGCAATGCCGTCTGATACGTCTAATGGTGTCATTAGTTACCTCCTAACGCGCGCTCTAATTCGTGATATAGGCGCTTTTCATACATTTCCATGCCTTCCTTTTGCATGGCATTCATAACAGTTTCATTACCAAACATTTGCGGTAAGGCTGGTCCATATATCCCTTTTAATGGATATCTGTCCTTGCCTTGGCGTTTCATGAATATACCTGATGTGCTAACAAAGCCATTTGGTACCTTCGTTTCTGTGCCTTTTTTAATCGACACAAACACACCTTTTCGCTTAAGTGATTTAATTTTGAAGTACTTTTGGGCGCTAGTATATCCACCTTTGATACGCATTTCTGTGCCATCATTTAATTTATTGATAGATACACCGGACTTTACGACCGATACACCTTTGATAGCGTAGATATTACGTAGTGCTTGCGTACCTGCTTTTCTTGCGGTTGTTGCAGCACGCTTCGAAGCGGCTTGGCAGACACGTCGAACTCTATCTTCTTTTAATGTTTCCAGTGCTTTTTCAATTGTTTTCACTGCACTTTTATCAAGTTCTAGCTCAACCATCCGTCAACACCGCCTCTAGCTTCTGCTCTGAGTTCGATGGATACAAGTCCATCTTCTTCCGTTGCACTTTGAACGATGTACACATCATCATCTAATCGGAATACGTTCCCCTGTGATGGAATTTCAGGGATGTCCTTTAATTTGCAATGCACAAATACAGACACCCCATGCAATCCGTCATTTGATACGTGAGAGCCATTCGATAGGAATGACTCCCTCGCCGTTGGCGATTGGATAATCGCTTTAGCTACTGTGCCATTTAGATTATGCCCTTCGGCGAATTCGTCTTCATTAATGAATACATCGTCAATATCGCTTTCTAGGTAATCTCTAAATCGCATTATTTCTTCACCGTAACTTCCGCATCAACTTCAGGTAATTCCATTTCTTCTTCCGGTTCATCTGGAACGACTTCCAATGGTTCCGGTACTTCAATAGGATCATCTTCAGCAGATTCAAACTTATCAGATTCAAGTAAAGACAACGCAATCGCTTTCTTTTTGATATCGACTACTTCGCCTTTGCCATACATCTCG
Source organism: uncultured Veillonella sp. (assembly GCA_963545165.1). Classification (GTDB taxonomy): domain Bacteria; phylum Bacillota; class Negativicutes; order Veillonellales; family Veillonellaceae; genus F0422. The sequence goes on along the minus strand of CAUUIH010000018.1, from coordinate 4,021 downwards.
CCTTCATGTGCTAAATAACCCTTTAATACTCTGATTTTCATAAGTAGGTTACCCCCTATTTAGTCTTAATAGTAGCCCAATCGTCGATAGTTTCAGGAATCAATACGCAACGGGAATATACAGACAATGTTAATTCTTGTGTAGCCTTATTAGCATAGTAGTAAGGTACATAAATACCTGCATAAGTTGTGAATTGGTTGTCATCATTAAGCAATGTGACTGCCGCATGTTGTTGACGGCCACGACCTGGAACACCTAATACTGCTGCATCATCACCGATAAAGGATTTTACTTTGCCTTCATCGTCTTGATATGTTTCAAGGTATGCGTACACATCAATATTCAAGGACATGATACGTCCAACATATCGAACTTGTGGAGACAAGTATTCAGGTGCAAAGCTGAACATAGACATGTTTTCACGATTAGGAATTGCTAACATTTTGTTGATGGACGCATTATCAAGAATGTATTTTTCAACATTTTTACCAACGACTAATACAGTTGGTACGATACCTGCGTTTTCTTGAATTTTTTCGGAAGCCATTTTTAAGTCGCCATAAATATCAGCGCCGGCTTGGTCCCAAGTAGTAGTAGGTGTAATGTCTTGTTCAAATTCAAAGTCGATTTCATCAACTTGAACTGTTTCACCATCGTCAGCATAGCCTTCGATTTTGCATTTACCAGTAGTAAGCAAATCAGCCGCCATTTTGTTTTTACGATTAATGATTGTGCCTTGCAAGTAGGACAAATCTTCGGCTTGCATTTGTGCAGCACGTTGTGCAGGTGTCATTGTAGACACAATGTTTTCAGCAAATGCACGTTGGTCAAGTTGTTCTGGATCAATAACTGTACGAGGGCCCATCATAGGTGCTTCGTATAAAGCAATTTTGGAGCCGGCACGTTTAACATTCACGCCAGATGCACCACGAGATACGAAAGGTGCTAATGTACGACCACGTTTACGAGTTTCTACTGCGATTTTTTTAGAAGTTGCAACTGCTGGAACTTGTGGGAAGAAAGTATCAAGCAAAAAACTTGCCGGAGCTTTCATTCGTTCCACAGCTTGCATCAAGGAAAATGTATCTTTGAAATCAATTGCCATTTATAGTTCCCCCTATTTAATGCTAGTTAAGAATAAGTGAGCGTCCTTGAAGTCCGCTTCATGTTCATTAATTTTGTAAGCTTGGTCAACTACCAATACTTCACGATTGAAGCGACCAGAAATATATACAGTCACTACATTGTGATCAGTAGTTGCAGTAGTGTCAGATACTACGATACCTGCAGGTTTACCACTTGCGATTTTTTGGAATGTACCAGCGTTATTTTCAAGAACTTGGCCACGTTTATAATCGCCAGCTGCTACTTTTACATTTTGAGTTAATACAGGTGCACCGCCACCACCTAATAGGTAATCAGCTGCGACACCATTTACTTGTTCGAAATATGCCATTATTTACCGCCTTTCTTAGCATTTGCAAATGCTACGACTTCATCAATTGCATTAGCTTTTGCTACTGCATCGTTGGTTTCTGGTGTAGATGCACCTTGAGGTGCCACTTTATCCGCACCGGATTCCATTTGATCAATAACTAATTGTCGAATTTGGTCGACTACTTTGTTATCAGTTGCAGGAATATCAGATACGGCGGAGATGAAAGGTGTTACTTCATCCACAGTTTTACCTTCTTTAACAGCTACATCAACTAAACGATTGATAACTTCATTGTCCCCTTTTAATGCGTTTAAGGTTTCAACGCGTTCGCGTTCTGCTGTTACTGCTGCATTTTCAGCAGGTTCATTTGTAGAAATACCGAGCAAACCTTTTAAGCTTGCCATGAATTGGTTTTCAGTCATAGGTTTCTCCTTATGCTTTAAAAATTGTTTGATTTTGGCTTCATTCTTGGCCGAGTATTTGCAAGATACTTTATTTACGATAACCATTCCGTTATTCATAACGGCGTTATCCATAATTGCCATATCTACTTCGTCAATTAGGCCATAGGACTTCGCCTCGTCCGCCGTAAGCCATGTTTCATCGTCCATAAGTGTATTTACCTGTTCAGGTGTCAAAACGTCGCTACGGCTTAAATAAACGTTTGCAATTGTTTGTTTAACACTTTCCAAATAATTAGCCATTTTAGTTAATCCGTCTGCGTCAAAGCTATCACCTAGAAATACAGATGGATTGTGAATCATGTACAGAGCATTACTTGGCATGATTACCTTATCGGCTGCGCACGCAATAATCGTAGCTGCACTTGCGCACAAGCCATCAATATGTGCCGTTACGTTGCCAGTATAAGTTTTAATCATATTGTGAATCGCTTGCGCTGCGAACACGTCACCACCACCAGAGTTGATGCGCATTGTTAGGTCATTGCCATTACAACTAGCCAAATCACTTGCAAATTCACGCGGTGTAATTTCATCACCCCACCAAGAGGTATCAGAAATATCACCATACAAAATCAATTCAGATTGACCGGTACCATCTTGATTTACAAAATTCTTAACAGACCAAAATTTATTCATCCTCTTCACCTCCTTTCGCTTCAGATTTAGAGCCAACGGAAGGATTAACCGCATCAGCTAGCCCCATGCCATATTTCTCCATGAGTTGCTTTTCAAAAGCAAGTTGAGCAATGTTTTCTTCAAGGTCTGTCCCTGTCATTTCGGCCGCTTCACGTTCACGAGTGGAAACGCCATTTTGAACACGAAGTGTACTACCGTTCATATCCTTAACAGGGTCAAGAATTGACATAGTAGGTCCAAACCAATCAGCATTGCACCATGCTTTTCGGATCAATGGATCATCAAAGAAACCAGGCGCTTCAATTCGTCCATTCGCTACAGCCTCCATTAGCCATACCTCATAGATTGGTTGACAGAAGTCACGAGCGAACCACTTGCGCCGTAGTTTATATTCTTCCCAAGCTTGTAACATTGCCGCACGGCTTGCAGAATACGAGGAGTTAAAGTTCTTCATCAATACTTCGTAAGGCTGATTAAGTGCAGCACCTACTTGTTTGATGAGTTGCGTACTAAATACTTCAAAAGTAGATTGAGCATTGGAAGCATCCACGCTCTTAACATCCACGCCTTTCGGTAAGGCGTTCAATGTACCAGGTCCTAAATTGTATTCTGATACATCGACTACTGGTTCCGTCGGATCATCAACACCATTGTCGGCCAACATATCATTTAACGAACCTGAATTTGTAACTGCTTCCGTAAAGAATAATGCGAAGTACGATTTAATAATGGCAGATGTAAGCTCTGCATTTGTGTATCGATACACTTGCTTTAGCGTTTCAATAACTGGAGCTAAATAAGGCACGCCTCTATACTGCTCAGGTCTAGTATCGTTACTAATTTGAAGCACATTGGGAATACTTGTACGTTTTCCGTACGCTTCGACCCTTGCCCATGTCGTTAACATACTTGTAATTGGTTCTCCTGGTACTTGATTAGATACCCAGTAGGCTACAATAGCACCGTCAGTATCAATTTCTACACCATTCAATATGCGATTCCCATTATCTGGGTTAAGCGCTTCAACACCAGTTGGGTCACCTGTAACATATTTGGAATCAGTAAGCGGATTACTTACTCGATTACCTTCAATCAATTGAAGACGCAATGTATATGGCATATCTGGTGTTGTCGGCTTACGTCTGAACACTGCGAAACTATCTCCATCTGTGAGATATCCTTGATATGCGATGCTTTGCATGTCATATAAATTGTTCTTGCGGTAGATATCACAGTCTTTTGATTCCGCCCATAAGTCAAACTCAGCGCGAACATTACGAGCCCATGTCCTAGCCTCCTCTGCACTGATTCCCAAGATTTGAAACTTAGGCCTAGGGAACACATTGAGGCCTGCGCCAACTGTATGAGTGGTGCTTGTATTGATTGCAGCCGTTCCGACTGGCGTATTGATGGCTAAATCTGCGGATCTATCACGCCAAGTTGACAGATTTGCACCAATATCAGCCTTATAACCCAGTTTTCT
>CAUUIH010000017.1:0-14669 GCA_963545165.1 uncultured Veillonella sp. | reverse complement strand
ACAAGTCCATGGAATGCTGCTGGATCTAGTCCTGCTTCTGGATCTAAATAATTTTTAAAGTCTTCGTATGTGAACTCTGGTATACTCGTTTTATCTGTACCATCGTAACCATACCACTCTTTTTCTTTATCCCAGCGTAATACGCCTTCTCCATTTTCTTTGAAAGAATGACGATAAATTGTACTATCAGGTTTACCGTGTTTGACAGCTAAGCTCTTATCATAATCCCAAGGATCGATATTACGTACCCATGTATGAGGGGCACTTTTTAATCGACTACCTTCCCCGCTTTCAGTAGTATACCCAAAACCATAAGAAAGTAAGTGATTATCGTTGGCTTGTGTATCACCAGTGATGTCGAAGCTCCATTGTTTATGGTCCACATTGTCCACATAGTTCAATGTGTTTTTACCTTCATAATTGCTGCGACCGTACTCACTTGTTAAGGTTACATCATCTTCTTTGGTGCGGGTATAGTTTAATTCAACCTTCCAATTACTCTTTTCATCTTGACCTGCATAAGAAAGGTTACTTTTATTTCTATCTAAATCACGTTTGTAATGAACTTGTGGTTCATCTTCGGAATTTGTGCGTTTTACAAAACGTTCCAAATCTTCATTATAACGATCTGTTGTAAATGTAAAAGAATTATTTTGATTCACATCATAAATCGCCGACAATCCTAAATTTGAGTTTGTTCCATAATATCTTAGGGAATTTTTTGGAAATTGTTCATTTACCGAAGCATTACCGAATGGAACTTCTTTTCTTTCTCTAGCAGCATATACAGGAACGATATCACGTTTACTACCATGAATATTGACACGTAATTTACCTTGTTGACCAGAGTCAGCACGCATGAAGAAATTACTATATGGGAACAAACCTTGATCGCCACGGGAACGAATGCTTTCACCATTGATGCGGATATTGGCGTTTTTATTTGGTTTATTCGTAATGACATTGATAACACCACCAATAGCATCAGAACCATATTTTGCACTAGCTGCACCTTGGATAATTTCGATACGTTCTACATTTTCTGTGCCTAGTCGTTGTAATTCATCACCTTGACCTTGATATTTAGCAAACTCACCCATCACTGGCTGACCATCTACAAGAATTAATGTATGACGAGGTTCAGCACCACGAATCGATACACCAACACGACCCATGCTGTCCACTGTACGACTTACACCAGCTTGTGTAAATACGATATCTTCTACAGATTTAGCCTGCTTTTGTTCAATATCCTTTTTAGTAATAATTTGGACTTGTTGAGAATTATATTTTGCTTCCTCTTGTGCACGATCTGCTGTAACATACACAGATCCTTCTGCCTGTACGGGTATTAATCCACCTAGTATATACCAAGAACAAGCCATCCAACTCATGACTGCACCAGTTAGTAAACGTTTCTGATACGTTTTAGTATACTGCATAGCATTCCACCATCTTCCTATAAACACCAACATATTTGATAATATTAATCATTTGTATTGTACTGCTTAATACCATTCATATCTACTCCATATGGTTTTTAAATGCTCCATTTGATTCACGAATTGTAAATTTATGTGATATGTATCACTATTCATATACAAGTTTATTTACTACTTTCATATAATTTATTACTAAACAAAGGTTCAAACATATTGTAATTAAAACAAAAAGGCTATAGCCGATGGTATCAGTCTATAGCCTTTGTCATATAATTATGATGTATATTTAATTATATTATTTCAACAATGCCTTTAATGCTAGCATATCTTGTTGCAATCGTTCATTTTGTTCTAACAAACGATTAATTTGTGCTTCTTGTGCCTCTATGCGACGCTCTTGTAATGCATTATTAGATTTTTCTAATACTAATTCTTCTGAAAGAACTTGTATAGTAGATGGAGGTGCATATTGTGGTACATCATCGTTGCCATGGCCAATTCTAAATGTAACGCCACCATTATAGGATCGTTGCTTACCAGCAAAGGCAATGCCCGCATTAAACATTGTTCCTTCATCTGTATAATGAGCCACCCCAAGGGCAAGTCCTGTTTTGCCAGAGTTATGTCCCACACCAGCCATAATTTGTGTAGGCTCTGTTGATTTATACGCCACCGGTTTTAATGCTGCTAAGGCTGCATTCATAGCATCTCCTTCACGACTTTCACTACGAAGCGCCTGTACATCTTGACGAACCCCATTCACCAATGTGTTCGTTTGGTTTATGATATCACCCATAGTGTTGTTAATACTTGTATTAAGTACACGTTTTAGTTGAGCCACGTTGACAGCATCCGTATCTAATGTGCCTGCTGCCACATTATTAATTTGACGAGTCAATCCTAATTCTGCGTTACCAACGGACACACCACCTAAGGAGCTTTCCCACGTAGAAGCACCTTGGAAATTAGTTTTTATAGCCTTCATAGCTTCGGATTTTTTAGCTACTGCATCAATAATTTTTCCTCGATGCTCTGCAGTTAAAGTATCTGCAGCATTACGTATTTCACTTGTAGCTCCATAAATACGATCATATTCCGCTGTACGAAGTACAGCATTAGATGCATCGATTGTCGCATTTGCCTCTGTAATGATTGCTTTTTGTGCCTCATAACCAGCTACATCTTTCACAACTGTGTTCATATCCATCGCTGTTTTTGTAGTTGGATCATAGCCTACTGTGAAAGCCCGTCCAGATGTAGAAGATAATGCGCCTAATGCAACGGAAGACTCAATCGTACTAGTTGCACCAGAACCAATTGATACACCTTTACTTGCCTGAGACATTGCTTTAGTCCCCATAGCAATGGAGTCAACACCATCCGTAAGAGTATTCAAACCGATAGCAACACTTCGGTTCTTGTCTGCTTTACTTTCTTGCCCTAGAGCAATACTTTGTATACCATTTGCCGATGCATACAAACCAATAGCTGCTGAGGCATATCCTCTTGCTCCAGATGTCGCATCTTTTCTATCGTTTTGCATACCAATGGAAATAGAATAATGTCCTAATGCTTTAGAATGTGTCCCAAATGCCGAGGAATACGTACCCTGAGAAATACTAGACGTACCTACCGCTGTGGAGTATGAGTTTACAATTCCTCCCACCACTTCTGTATTCGCTCGGCTTTGATTACCAATCGCAGTAGACCCTATTCCACCTGTATTAGCACCAGTACCGATGGCAGTGGCACCATAAAAGTCGGGAATATTAATAGGGCTTTTTAATTCAGTTTTAGCATCGGCACCGATGGCAACAGATAATCCTGCTTGTGCCTTCGAGCTTCTACCAATCGCTATCGATCCACGTGCATTTTTATCATTCGTTTGTGCTCCAGAACCAATGGCAATTGTTTCTGAATCCTGCGCCTTGGCTCCATAACCAAGTGCAAGGGATGTTTCTCCACTAGCCAAAGAAGCATCACCAAAGGCAGCGCTGTGATTTGCTTTCGCACTCGATGCATGACCTACAGCCGTAGATTGAACTCCTGTAGCATTCGCAAAAGCCCCGTACGCAGACGAACGATTACTAGTAGCTTTTGCACTATCACCTATTGCAGTAGTATGCGTACTAGAAGCTAATGCTTCATTACCAATACTGATAGCCTGATCAGCAGTAGCCCCAAAGCGCTCATTTGTCGTCTCATTAATAGCTACACCAATAGAAATAGAGCGGTTCCCAGTGGCATATGAATTAGAACCGATAGCTACCCCATAATCACCACTGGATAACGCATGTGTACCTACTACAGTAGTGTTGACATTATTTGCCTGCGCCAACGTACCAATTGCTAATGCATCTACCTTAGTTGCAGTTGCATTTAACCCAAGGGCCGTTGCATTACCGCCACTAGCTGTGGAGTTAGCTCCTATAGCCACCCCTTGGTTGCCTGGTGCATTCGCATTAGCCCCAATCGCTAATGCCACGTGACCGTCTGCACTGGCATTACTACCACTCACTACAATTGCTGAGTCTGCTGCCATTGTTGGTGCAGACAATGTACCTAATACAAGAGTCAAAACTGCTAACTTAGACTGACGCTTTTCAAGTTTCATTCCTAACCTCTACCTTCCACAAAACTACTTATTCATACTAGTATACTAAAATTCGTTTTTTACAACTGTATAAGACTATCATATCTCTTTTTTATTGTCAATTTAATTCATATTACTTATATATGAGTATAATTGACCTGATATAGAATCCTTGTTAATACTTTGGCACCTTATCATCATAGCTAACTTTCATAATACTATATCTACATTTCATTGACACTTATCACAGGTAAGCCTATAATGATACGTAAGTATGAATAGGGCAATAGAGATTCATGCTTTTGGGTATATTCTAATTTAATAGTAAGGAGAGTTATTATGAAATTCTTTTCAAAAAGTGCTATGATTGCAGCGTTAGCAGTAACTGCAGCGTTTGGCGTGTCTCAATCTACTGATGCGGCGTACATGCTTAATTCCGAAGTAAAAGATGCTACTCCAGCATTACAAGAAGCAGCTTCCATTGGTGTTCGTTCCTACGAAAATCCAATGATGAAAGATGCTATGAATAAAGATGCTATCGTAGTTATGTCTTTCGGTACTACTTTCAAAGATACTCGTGCTAAAACAATTGATGCCACAATCAATGAAATCAAAGCACAACATCCAAATGTAAAAGTGGTGACTGCTTTCACATCCCATATCATCATTGATCGTATCAAAGCAAAAGAAGGAATTACATACCCTACTCCAGAAGAAGCTTTAGATCAATTAAAAGCTGATGGCTACACTCGCGTTGCATTGACAACATTAAATATGATTCCAGGTATGGAATATAACTACGCTGGCGCTGTATTCAACCATCATAAACAAGACTTCAAAAAAATGACCTTAGGTTTACCTTTAATGTACTGGATGGGCCAAGAAGAACAACGTGATGATATTGAGCAAGCCTTAAAAGCATTCTCTTCCCAATTCCCAATGATTCAATCCAAGGATTCCGCTGTATTGATTATGGCTCATGGTACTCCAGACCCATCTAATGCTTACTACGCAGTCATCCAAGATCGCATTGATTCCATGGGATTCCAAAACACATACCTTTACACAGTAGAAGGATGGCCAAGCCTTGAAACAGTGATCCCTCAATTAAAAGAAAAAGGTATCAAACATGTAACATTAATGCCATTAATGATGGTGGCTGGTGACCATGCAAACAACGATATGGCTGGTGACGAACCTGATTCTCATAAAAATATCCTTATGAAAGAAGGTTTCACCGTAGATACATATATTCATGGTGCTGGTGAAAACCAAAAAATTCGCGATATCTTTGCAGAACGTGCTTCCGAAGCATATGATGAATTAGTAAAATAATCACCTTTACAATACTATAGTATTACAACTTAGGGGGATACATTTCGTATCCCCTTATTTGAAAGAAAGAACTATGAAAAGATATCTAAAAATTTGTAGTGCTGTCCTAGTATCTGCCAGTCTTCTTCTTGGAGGGTGTGCCAAAACAGCGACTACAACAACAGAAACTACACGTACTGTATCCTATCAAGATCAGTCCTACACAATACCTGCTAATCCAAGCAAAGTAGTAGCTCTATCTAATTCCATCGCTAAAATGATTTACGCTGTTGGCGGAAAAGCTATCGCTCGTGTGGAAAGTAATGACAAATTACCTAATGAAATTGAATCATTACCAAGCGTTGGTCACACGGCTAATCCTAATATGGAACAACTAGTAGGACTACATCCTGATTTAGTACTAGGGTTACCTAGTCAACATGAAAAATTTAAAGGTCAACTCGATAGCAACAACATTCCTTCCATCCTCATTAATTACGATGGTATCAAGGATAATGTTCCACTATTAACCTTGTTAGGAAATATTTTCCATACAGAAGATAAAGCGGCTACAGTCATCGCAGACTACAACAAAAAAATCGATACTGTAAAAGCCTCAATTCCTAAAGATAAACCTGTAAAAGTTGCTGTGTTGCGTGCCACTGGAAAATCGGTAACAGCAGAAACACCACTAGCAATTACGGCATCTATGGTTCGTGAATTAGGCATTACCAACGTGGTAGAACAACATTTGAAGGACAATGTAACATCTAAAACAGTCCCTTACTCTTTAGAAACCTTAGCGGTAGATAATCCTGATATCATCCTTGTAGTGACCATGGGCAAAAAAGAAGAAATCAATGCTACCTTTGCTAAAGAAATGACTAGTAACCCTGCTTGGAATCAATTACAAGCTGTGAAAAATGACAAAGTTATTTTCTTACCATCCCAATGGTTCCTATTGAATCCTGGACTAGAAACACCAGAAGCTATGGCTGAATTAGTTAATATTATCTATGGTGTGAAAATACAATTATAAATGATAAAATGCATGCTAACGTATATGACAACATATACTGTATAGCATGCATTTTAATTTGCTATCTATTTGAAATATTTTAATTTCAGCTGTTTTAGAATCGAAGGCTGCTTTATCATAGCTGTTAGGAAGATCCTATTCTTCCTCTATAGTTATATAAGTAATGTTATTCTCTACTTCTTTGACTTATCTCCCAAGCTTTTTATTCTTGTGTTGTTTAATTTTTCAAGTGATATCAGCTGAGTTCTTGCAAGCTTTCTTAGTTCTATCATTCTTTCTTTTTGTTCTAAACCTTTCTCAATGAGAATTGCATTGTAGCTTTCCATATTGGCTAAAACTAATAGTTCATTTAAACTTGCATAATCTCTCATATTCCCTTTTAAATTTTCATTTTCATCTCTCCACTGTTTAGCCGTTTTATCAAATAAGGAAACATTTAACATATCTGCTTCACTTGCATATTTAAAACCTAACTGACTGTCCGTTAAATCATTTAGTAAATATGTTTGAATAGCATCAGTATGAATTTTATAGTTAATTTTTGATATTTCACGATGTAAATTCCAAGTGAGTGATAATTTTGAAGTTTCATCTTCTTTTAGCCTTTGGTAATCTTTAATGATATAAAGTTCAAATTCAGCTGAGATCCAAGAAGCGAATTTAAAAGCAATATCTTTATGTGCGAACGTACCGCCAGATCTACCAACTTTTACAAATAAGCCTTTGGCATTTGTAGTCGTTGCCCATTTCTGTGGGGATAATGTAAAGGCATTGCTACCTGCTTCTTTTAAAAACCCCTCGAATTCGAGGGGGTTAAATTCTGAATTATTTAACTTCTCCCAAATCCCTAAATATTCGATAGTATTAAAATTTCTCATCCAATTTGCTACAACAACATTAGGTTCTTCTTTGTTTTTATATCTTGCGATATCTGTAAGACTAATATAATCATTTTTAAAATCTTCTGTGTAAATTTGTATTTCAAACCCTTTTGCTTCAATCGTTTCTTTTTTAATCTTTGACAAAACTTATTTCTCCTTTCTAGTTCTATGTGGTGATTTGTTATTTTTACTCATTAATACACCGTTATTGTATCATACAATTACCGTTTTATATACTAATTATCATCCAGTCGTACTAGCAAACTCCCACGAACTAAGTACATCTGCTAAGTCATAAAAAACCGGCATAGCCAATGGGTATGACTATGCCGACATAAATTATTATTGTTCTCTTATTAAGTTTTACTAGAGTGCTACAACAGCCCCTGTATCCGTATATAAGGAAACTCTCCTACTTCTACATCTGTTTTAACAGCAAAGACTGTTTCTAGTAAGTCTTCTGTCATTATCTCTTTTGGCGAACCATCAGCTAGGATATTTCCTTTATACAAGACGCCAATGCGGTGGGAGTATTGAGCGGCTTGGTTTAATTCATGGAGGACCATCACTACTGTTAATCCTTCACGGCGGTTCAAGTCTTGTAATAACTCCATTATTTCTAGTTGGTGGTTAATATCTAAGTATGTGGTTGGTTCATCCAAGATTAATACCTTTGGCTCTTGGGCTAGCGCCATAGCAATCCATACGCGTTGCCGTTCTCCACCGGACAGGGAAGATACTAGCTGATTCCGCAAATGGCTAACCTGTGTTGCTTCTAACGCAGCATCTACGACTGCTTTATCATGGGATCCTTGTTGCTTCCACCAAGATTGATAAGGAAAGCGTCCACAGTTAACTAATTCTTCTACTAGCATATCTTTTGGGATAGATGGTACTTGTGGTAAGAATGCCATATATCTGGCTAATTCTTTATTAGAATACTCTTTCGCCTCTTTCCCTGCAATATGGATAGTTCCGGAACTTTTAATAGCGCTGGTAATAGCGTGTAATAAAGTACTTTTACCACAACCATTAGGACCAATTAAGGTAGCGATTTCTCCTTCATAGACGGTCCAATTGATGCCCTTTAAGACTTCTTTTTCACCAAAGGAGACACGACAATCTTTCACAGAAATTACTGGTTTCATTAGTCATCCCTCCTCAAGAGATACAAGAAGAATGGAGCCCCAAAGAAGGCCATAATAATGCCCACTGGAACCTCAATAGGACTAAACAATGTTCGTCCCACAGTATCGCTGATGACTAGCACAAAGGCTCCTAAGAAAGCAGATCCAGGCAATAGGAAGCGATAATCTGTACCCAACATCATGCGGGCAATGTGAGGAATAATCAATCCTACGAAGCCAATCAAGCCCGCCACTGATACAGCACTGGCTGCAAGCAGTGCTGCCACGGCTGTCATCATAAACCGTGTTCTTTCAACGGCTAAGCCTAAGCTACGAGCCGTTTCATCACCTAAGCTGAGTATGGTCAATCGTTTTGCCCCTAAAAACGCAAATAGCAAGCCACCTATAGTATAAGGAATTAACACATACACTTGTGGCCAGCTACGCGCAGCGAGTCCACCCACCATCCATAATAGAGCTCCTTGCACTCGATCCCCATAGAATACGAGAAGGGCGGATATCATGGACCCTAGGAAGGCGGCAACTGCCACACCTGCCAAGATAATCCGGCTTGGTCGTATCCCTTGTTTCCAAGCTAAGGCATACACAAGAATGGCCGCCGTCAAAGCGCCAATAAAAGCGATGAATGGTACTGCATATTCAAGGTAGGGGAATAAAATCAATACAATCACACCAGCTAATCCTGCCCCTGAGGAAACCCCTACGATTTGCGGATCTGCTAATGGATTTTTCATAACTGCTTGTAAGATAGCACCGGCTACTGCTAGATTGGAGCCTACTAGAGCGGCTACTATATTTCTCGGAAAGCGAATGTTCCATATGACTAGTGAGTTCGTATCAGATAAAGTGGGAGACCACAATGTGTGCCATATTTGAGCCAATGTAGTCTGAGCGGACCCAAATAGTAATGATAAGATTAGGGCAGCAATTGCTGCTGCCCCAAACACTAGAACGAGAAACATACGCCATGCATTGCGTGTTTCACTCGTTCTATTCATTATTTCTTTTCTTTTCCTTCTACAAATAACATGTCGTTACGTTTTACATCTGTGTAGAATAATGCGTTAACAACGGATGCAGCAATGGAGCTACCGCCTTTGTTACCACGAATTGTAATATAAGGAACTGGAGATACTTCTGCCAAATAATCTTTTGATTCTGCAGCACCTACAAAGCCTACAGGAATACCGATGATCAAAGCTGGGCGAATACCTTCTTCTAAGGCAAGGCGTAATACTTCGTATAAAGCAGTTGGTGCATTACCGATCGCTACGATTTGACCTTCTAATTGTTTTCCAAATGTACGCATCGCAGCAATAGAGCGTGTTACGCCTAATTCTTTTGCCATTTCTGCAACTTTTTCATCACGAATTAAGCAATGAGCTTCACTGTTATGAAGTTTCAATGCTGGTTTAGAAATACCTGTACGCACCATTTCTACGTCAGTAAATACATGAGCGCCATTGTTCACAGCTTCAATACCAGCTGCTACAGCACCTTCACTAGTACGGAATAATTTCGCATATTCTACGTCACCAGAGGCATGAATCGTACGAGATACCACCCGAATTTCATCCTCAGTAAATCCCATATCTTTTACATAAGGGTAGATAATTTCCATACTTTTATCTTCAATTGCTTTAGGGTTTTTAATGTAATCCATCGTAATCCTCCCATAGGGTTTTAAATTCTTCTACTGTTGAAATTGTCACTGCTCCTTTCGCCGGTGTAGGGCGATCGATAACAATCACATGTACATTTAAATCGATAGCAGCTTGTAGTTTTGTATCTGATCCTCCAACCAGGCCAGAGTTTTTCATCACTACTACTTCTACTTTTGTATCTTGGAACATCACCTTATTCATTTCATAGGAAAATGGTCCTTGCATAGCGATAGTATGCTTAGGAGATACACCTAACTCTTCCATCATGTGTAGCACTTCTGCCGTCGGTAATACACGGGTCCATACTTCTTTATCTTGTAAGGCCTCTGATTTTGCAAAGACATGCATAGTTTTGCTACCTGTGGTTAGATACACAATCTTACCTAATGTCCCAGCTAAGGTAGCCGCCTCTTCTTCATTGCTCACATGATGTAATTTTTCATACTCTGGCAATGGCACTTCTTTCCTTTCAAAACGAATGAAAGGAATGTCCATATCTGCTGCTGCCTCACGAGCTGTGGCCGTCACAATCGCTGCATAAGGGTGGCTCGCATCGATAAGCATGGTAATGCCTTTATCTTGAATAAGAGCTTTCATCTCTTCTAAATTCAATCGTCCTTCATGGACTTCAATGCCTGGATGAGATGCCAATTGTGCCCCATATTGACTGACTACGGACACCAACACAGGTAATCCTGTATGCTCTTGCACGGCTACTGCCAAGTTACGGCCATCTAGCGTACCCGCTATGACCCAGATCACAGTTTATATCCTCGTGGCGTAATGATTTTACCATTTTCCACATATGTTTGACTGTTACCAATGATAACTAATGTTTGCATATCAATTTCTTCTTTGTGGAAATGCTCAAGATCAGAAATGATAATGTGTTGTCCTAAACGGCCCGCTTTTTGAACAATGCCTACAGGAGTCTTAGGGTCGCGGTGTTGCAATACTAATTCACGCACTTCATCTAAGTGGGTCACACGTTTCTTACTACGTGGGTTATACAATGCAATAACCATATCGCCTTCCGCACAAAGAGCAGCACGCTTTTTAATTAAATCCCAAGGTGTCATCAAATCACTAAGGCTTATGACTGCAAAGTCATGCATCAATGGAGCACCCAACACAGCGGCTGCCATGTTGACAGCACTCAAACCTGGTACGATATGTACAGAAGGACGTTTCTCTTCTGCTACTTTATTCGCCAATTCGATAACAAGACCTGCCATGCCGTATACACCAGGGTCACCACTGGATACAACCACTACGTTATGGCCTTCTACAGCTAAGTCTACTGCTTGTTGGCAACGATCTACTTCTTGCATCATCCCTGTGCCTACCGTTACTTTGTCCGCTACAAGGTCTTTAATCAAATCCAAATAGGTAATGTACCCTACCACACGGTCAGCTTGTAAAATCGCTTCACGTGCTTCTGGTGTCATGAATTCTGGGTTGCCAGGTCCGATTCCGATCACTTGCAATGTGCCCGTGCAATGGCTACGGTTGTTCTCGGAAATATTGTTTTGTGCTGCAGTAGCTCCCGCCCCTGCGCTAGTAATAGTGCTGTCGTTTCGCATACGTTTCCTACTCCTATCGTTTGTTTAACAAAATTTGATTCAATAATTTGTGCCTCTTCAATGCAAGGGGCCATTTCTTCTTGTGTATAAAATTGGATAGGCCATTTCAGTTCTTCCATGGCTTCCAACAATCCTACTTCATCGGCTTTTACAATGACGGAGGCCGCTCCTTTTACACTTAACGGGGAACGTTTTATGTTTTGCAAGGATTCTGATACGGCTGAAAGTATCAATTCTTTCGGTGTATCACGGCGACACCCGATACCCACCGTCATAGTCGGTGGTCGCAACACCAGCGTGATACCTATACAATCAATGGTTCTATCCGTAATCACAACCTTTGGCTCTTCACCCCAAGGAAACGCTTCCTCTGGATGAAAAAAAACATATTCCACTTGATGTGCTTGTACAGCTGGTTCAAAGTCATCCGCCAAAGTACTATCCAAGTAATATCTGACAGTATCTCCATTCACGATGGCTGCATTTACCTTAATAAGCATAGAGAAGTCTTCTACTTTGGCGCCTATCTTGCGAGCCAATACATCTGGTGCGGGCAACTGATTCACATCTGTCGCCGTTGTAATGACTGGCGTAGCACCAGTAATCATGGCTACTTCACTAGTCCATTCATTGGCACCACCTAGATGTCCAGATAAAAGGCTAATCACAAAGTGACCACCTTCGTCCATCACTAATACAGCAGGATCTTCTGATTTATGCTTAATGAAAGGGGCTATCATCCGCACTACAATGCCTGTAGCCATAATGAATAAGATACGATCATAGTCTTTCCACAGCTGTTCAATATGGGTTTTCAATGAAGAAAAGGATATGGCTGTGTCTCCACTTTCACGTTCTTCTTTTTCATAACAATCTACCACATATTCCTGCACATAGGCACTGCGTACTTGTTGGCCTAGCTTAGCCCCCCGTTTTGTAACAGATACTATAGCAATCTTCATTACTTAGCATCTCTATACATATGAGCAAAGCCTTTGTCATACAGTTTAGATAATTCATAATCTGTATCTAATACACGGCTTACTACGATCATAGCTTGGCGGATAACGCCTTCTTCTGCCACCACATCAGCAATCGTTTCTAAAGTGCCACGAATGATGCGTTGGTCTGGCCAAGATGCTTTCACCACGATAGCCACCGGTGTCGTTTTATCGTAGCCACCCTCGATTAACTCAGCTGCTACTTTATCAATCATTTGCACAGATAAGAAAATACACATTGTCGCACCATGGCTAGCTAGCATGGATAACTTTTCTTTCTCTGGCATTGGTGTTCTACCTTCCATACGAGTGATGATGACAGTTTGCGTTACATTTGGTAATGTATACTCTTGTTGTAACGCCGCTGCCGTAGCTAAGAAGGAACTTACCCCTGGTGTGACATCATAAGTAATACCCATTTCTTTTAAAGCATCCATTTGTTCTTGGATAGCTCCATAGATGGCAGGGTCACCTGTATGTAAACGAACCACTGTTTTACCTTCTGCCACACGAGCTTTTGTCACTTCTAATACATCATCTAAGCTCATAGAGGCAGAGTTGTGAATTTCACAACCTTCTTTACAAGCTTCTAAAATGGCTGGATTTACCAAAGACCCAGCGTAGATCACTACATCTGCTTCTTGTACCAATCGATATCCCTTACGGGTAATTAATTCCGGATCTCCCGGGCCTGCGCCCACGATATGTACTTGTGCCATATTATGCCTCCTGTTTCACTGCAGTTACGATAAAAATAGGGCTCAATGGATTTAATAAATGGTACGGACCAGCTTTTCTGAAACGGCTCACTTGCATTTGAAAGCCTTCATAAGTATAAGGTCTACCTTTTAGTTCTTTCAAAATGGTATAACCCGTTTCCATAGTAACAGCTGTTACCACAAGGCGACCACCTACTTTTAACAGCCGTGTGGCTTCGTCCATAATGGTCCCCATACCACCAGCGCTACCACCGATGATGACAGCATCTAATTCTGGTAAGTTTTCCATACCTTCTGGCGCTTTAGCCTCAATAATTGTTAAGTTTTTTACGCCAAATTTTTCTTGATTTTGGCGAATTAAATCCGTCGCTTTTTCAAAACGCTCAATCGCATATACATGTCCTTTCGGAGCCCCTAAGGCAGCTTCGATAGAAATAGAACCTGTACCGGCTCCTACATCAAGGACCACGCTATCTTCTTCAATGCGAGCTTCATTCATAACAACCATGCGAATTTCTTTTTTCGTCATGGGCACATCGCCACGAATAAATTCCTCGTCTTCAATTCCAAAAAAATGTCTCATCCTAATACCACCATGACGGAGTGACCGAAGCCCTCCAATGTCTGTAATTCTTCTAATGTACCGCGTTCAATACGCTCATCTTCATAACTTAATCGTTCGCAAGCCGCCGCTTTTGTATCTTTCGGCCAACCATGCTCTTCGATTAAATATCTTGCAATATACGCAGGATTTTGTTCAGGATCTGTTAGGAACCCTAATTTACGTCCTTCCGCATAATACAAATCTTTTTCCTCTGGTCGACGACCGTGAAAGCTCATTAAATCTGCATTATGCCACACTTCTCCAAGTCTAGCAAAGGCAAATGTCATGGAACTGATCCCCGGCGTCACATCGATTGGATTATTAGGGAATTTAGTTTTCAAATAGGGCAATAAGGAATAATACCCCGTATCACCACTGACTAAGACTACAATGTCATTGGACTGTAGTTGCTGCCCCATCCACTCTGCCATCGGCGCCAATTTTGCAATCGGAAAGGTTGCCTGACCAGGCTGAGCAAAGTCTTCTAATGCTCGTTCACTTCCTACCAAGACCTTAGCCTGCTTGATAAGATGTAATCCTCTAGGTACTACATACTCTGGATTCCCAGGGCCAATACCTACGACATACAAGGTATGTGCCATGATTCTTCTTCTCCTATTTGTTTCGCTACCTCATCGACGGCCAATATAGTGCCATCTAAGGTAGATATGATAATACCAA
>CAUUIH010000016.1:0-15420 GCA_963545165.1 uncultured Veillonella sp. | reverse complement strand
ACCCTGAAATTATGCATACCTTACACGTGATTTGGAAAAAAGGACATTACCTATCTCATGCTTCCCGCTTATGGTTAGACTTTGTGATGGCGCGCTTGCCATTGATTCCTGGCGACACCCATGATGAACCAGCTGAGTAACCTACTTCTGAAAGTAGGCACAGCCCTGCGCAAACCTTGGTTTTGGATTGCCCTCTACGTGCTGAGCACCACCTATTGGATGGTGTCTCAACAATTAGAAATCGACGCTCTGAAAGAACAAATCGACACAGAGCATACCATGGAGCATAGCGATACCTTTCACTATCGCTTAACCAACCTAGAAAACATCAGCAACTCTCATGGAGATCGACTGAAAGAACTAGAACGTGACAGTTGGCAACTCAAACGCTTTGCCAACCAACACCAATTCCGCATCATGCAACTAGAGTGGGAACATCCCAACATAGAGGCCCCGGAACCAAGTAAATCCACACCGGTAAAAACACCATTTAAAGCAAACCCAACTAACGTCCCAGACGTGAAACAATAAAAGTTCTTAGCACTAGCTTACTAAATAGCTAGTGCTATTTTTTTTACTTTTACCCATAATCTTTAAACTCCATCCATTACACGCACTAATTTTACATCCCTTTACTCAACACTTCTGCGTTTTACTCAACACTTCTGTAGTTTACTCAACACTCCTGCGTTTTACTCAACACTTCTGTAGTTTACTCAACACTTCTGTAGTTTACTAAACACTTCTGTGGTTTACTCAACACTTCTGTGGTTTACTCAACACTTCTGCGATTTACTCAACACTTTCGTAGTTTACTCAACACTTCCTAAAATTTAAGAGTATAATATTGAGTTTTATCATGCGTTGAATTTCCATGCCACTCTAATAAACCTTTTCTACTAAGGGATCTTAATAGGTTTCTACAATGAGTACTACTTTTGCCAATAACTTCTGTTGCTAACTTTGTAGTTATATGCTTACCACTGTTAAACATATAATATATCAAGGTTTTTTCATCTTCTTTTAGTTTATCAAATACAATTTCAGAAATAACACTCTTGATTTTATCTATTGTTCTCATACGTCTATTTAATATATTATTTTCTAAAACTAATAAAACATTTCTATTAGGTTCAGAATATTTAGGCTTATTTAAAAAAAGTTTTTCCATCTCTGAATAAATTCTCTTAACACCTTCATTCATTTCTTTTACCCAGCCAAACTCACATAAAGTTCTTGCTATTCTAGGATTTCTAGAGTATCTTTCATGTAATATATTTTCTATAGTTACAATATTTGGTAATAAACCTGGACTCAATATTTCAAGTCTGTCATCAAAAATCAATACTTTAATATGTTCACCACTAATAGAATAATTTCTATGTGTCAAAGCATTTACTATCCCTTCAAACCAAGCAAATTCCGGGTACTCTGGCATAATTTCAAACTTTCCTTCTCGACTTAAATATTGGAAGTCTCGTAATTGTGTATTGATAAACTCTCGAGCCGCCTTAATAATATTAGGAATCGCACCATCAAAAGTCTTTTCTTTAATAATATTAATCTCTTCCCCTACCATTTGATACATTCCGTTATATTTTATAACTCGTAATCTTGCCTGTGGTAAAAATCTTGAAGGATTTTTACCAAACAATAAAACTCCAGCTTTAGTCAATCTTTCACCAACTAAAAAATTTCTTGCTTTCAAAACTTCTTCATAAGAAAGTTCTTCAATATTCATTAACGTCTTATATTCATCAAGTAAATCATAATCTATATCCTCTAAAGATGATAAATCAACTATTTCATCTTCAAAAGAGCGTTGCCCTCTATCATACTGCAATTCTAGAGTCTGTTCAAAATTCAACTCTCTAGATGCATCATTTTGCCTAAGGTACACCTTTCCATCATATGATTTTATAACCCTGTCTGAAGAAATCCCTACAGAAATCACCAATATATTATCTTCTTTTCCATATAGATTTATTACAGGCATCACTTCAAATTTGGGATTTATTGGTGTCTCCCTCAATTCTGTTAAAAAAATATTCCGATATTCATCAATACTATGTGCACCCTTACATGTAAAACCAGAAATATCTCCATTATCCTCAATACCAATAACTAACTTTCCACCTTCTGCATTAGCAAATGCTACCAAATGTTTCAAAATATCTAAAGGCTTAATTCGAGCACTTTTTCTATCAAAAAATTGATTTTCTTTCGACTTAGAATATATTTCTATTTCATCCACTACATGAGTATCCATAATTTTACCTCCACATATGATAGCAATCAAACCCGAACAAAAGTAAACTCATTCATCCCCCCGTGCGACGCCTATCTTAGCACTGACTGCATACAAGAGGGGGATATATGGAAATAAAAAATAATTTGCGGCAGCATATTTTTTACTTCCATATATCCCCCTTTCCAACAGCATCAGCGCTTAGTGTATAAGGAGCATCCATTCGAGAAACGTACACAGCACATAGGCTATAATAAACTTCACCTTCTGTTTCCGATCTCGATCTTCATCCGCTACTTTCAGTCGATGTGCCAAGAATCGTTTATCCCGTATTTGCATCAACATTTCCACGATATGTTCTTGTCGTTTCACAACGTTTTTGTCATTCTCTAGAGCCTGTTTTTGCATAGCAATACGTCGTTGCAATCGTCGCATTTGTATCTTAATGTTATTACTTACAAATACAGATTGCCATTTTTTCCTCGTTTCAAAATACATATAAATATAGCGAGGAATATTCATGACGATAAAACTGAATAGTAAAATACTCAAAGAAATAAAGAAATACGTAGAGAACGAAAAGTCCTTTAACTCTTCATGTGGTAAGTAATGGTTCAAGATAATAAAGCTCACCCACACACCGATAGGCATTAATAAGGCTGCAGCCATATCAATGGATCGAACCCAATTCGTTTTTACTGGCATTTCAGGCGCTGAGTAGGTCTCTAATTTCTGATGGAATGCATAATACTCTACTTGCAGTACAGATTGTCCCGATTTGATGGCTGTTAATAGTACTGGTCCTACACTTTCTTTAGGTCGCTCTGGCCAAGGAATGAACTCTCGTACTGGACTATTCGGTGACAAGTCAAAGCGAATAATCCCTTTCTTTTCTAAGCGCATCGAGGATGTATCATTGCCGATACTGAAAGGATTAAAAAACATCCCTAATACATGCAAGCTCCAATTTCCCAAAATATGAGTAATGATATTTAAAAATAAACCACCCATATCTACATTGGCAACATCTAATTTAAGCTGAATCGTAGATGTATAATCATCAAACCAAATATCATCAATATCAAATTCCACATTGATGACATTCCCCAATTTCGTGATGACATTCATGAATACCTTATTGTTTGGTTCAAATTCAAAAATAATGGAATGAAAGAACCAATGATTACGCACCACCGATCGCATCTTGCGGTTCACCGCTTCTTCCTCAATGGAAAGCATACGATGATCATACAATGTATTTCTATCTTCTAGTTGCTCTGGGAAACGTGGGTTTTCTATATGTGTTTGTGTAGTTACAGTATTGGCTAATTTCAACAGCTTTGTAACTAATTGTCCCATATATATCTCCTATCTAGTAGGTTATCGAATCTAAGTGATACACTTTCATAGTTATCATAATTATATCATAGTCCCTATACAAATGAAAGAAAGGCCCTACCCATAGTACATTCACTATCGGTAGGGCTCTTTCATTTTATATATATGTAACACCTAGAGATAACTAACACATGTATCGAAGTCATCTAGTAGATATAACTAATCTAGCCAAGGTTCTCCTTACACTAAATCCGTTCCATACTCAATCGATGGTATTCGTAGAAACGCCCCTGAACGGCTAGTAAGCTTTCATAAGTTCCACTTTCTACAATGCGTCCTCGTTCTAAGAACAAGATGCGATCCATTTCATGCAGTTGTTCGATATGGTGTGTAATGTATAATACTGTTTTTCCTTGGAACAAAGTGCTCAATTGGTCTTGTACCAGATGTCTTGTCACTTGGTCTAATCCTTCCAGAGGTTCATCCAAGAGCAAAATCTCTGCATCACGTAGATACAATCGTGCCATGCCTAAGCGTTGTCGTTGTCCACCACTAAGACCCATACCACCTTGACCAACCATAGTGCGCAAACCTTTCGGTAAGGTACGCACCCACTCTGCCAGTTGCACCGCCTCTAAAGCTTGCCAAATCTCATCATCCGTTGCACTCGGCTTCGCTAGTCGGATGTTATCACCTATGGTTGCATGGAATACATAGATATCTTGTGTCGCATATGCCATATAGGATTGCAATGGTTCCTCTGAAAGTGTCCTTGTATCGACTCCATCAATACAGATAGTCCCACTGTAATCATACCATCGTTGTAATAAAGCAAATAAAGTACTTTTACCAGACCCACTAGGACCCACAATCGCTACTTTCTCACCTTTTTGAATGGACAAGTTCAGGTCATCATAAATAGGTACTACGTCATAGGCAAAAGTTAGAGATTCCATACGAATCATCGGTGGTTCCGTCTCAACTATTACATCCTTCGTAGTGCCATACTCTTTCTGAGACAATCCTTGTACCTGTTGCAAAGTAGTATCGATAACTTTACTATCTTGTAAGCGTCCATGTCCAATATTTGCCTTCACATGCTTACTATGCTCTCTTGGTTCTTCTAACTGTTCTAATCGTTCCATTGCTAAGGCACTTTCATAACCATGTAAAGACACTTCTGTCATAGGTTGCAATGCTTCAAAATAGGACTGCAATCCGATAGCTATAACAGCCACCCATAGTGGGCCGTAGGAGATTCCATCAATGACCCAAACCCCTACGACAACCCCTACTAGTAACGCCGATTGAGCTAACCCTAACAGGATTGTCTGATTCCAACGAATACCACGATTCCATACACCTTGCCAACCATCAAAATCACTAAAGGATGCTTTCATAGACTGTACAAATCGTTTTTCCTGATGGCTCATAATGATATCTACTACACCATGGATGGATTCGATGAATTCCTCTTTCATACGTCCTCTTGTATGTAGTCGCATAGGTGGGACTCGTCGCAACACATAGGTAATACTCATTGGCAACACTACCCCTACAAGAATGCTGTACAATGCGATCACTATGGCTACTATAGGGTGTAATTGGTATCCAATGATACAGCCAAGCACGGTAACGCCGAGGAACGACAAGCTAGGCACTAAGGTGCGCAAATAAAAGAACTGTAATGTCTCAATATCTGCCATAATACGCCCTAGTAAATCGCCCATTTTCATAGATTGAAAGATCCGTGGAACCAATGGTTCTAACCGTTGAAAGAAGGCAATCCGTAATTCGTATAAACCTTGGAAAGCCATAGAGTGCGACACATAACGTTCCCCATACCGACAGATAGCACGACTAATCCCGAAGAATCGGACTCCTACAATAGCCAAGCTAAGCGCCACTAATACAGGATGCTCCGAGGCTTTTGTGATAAGCCAGGTGGACGTAGTCAGTAGTCCAATATTCATAAGCACCGTAGCCATAGCAAACATGACACTACCCACTAACAAAACTCTATGTTTAGATAGCAAGTTCCATAAGGATACAAACCCACGGCGGATATCTGGGGGTTTTCCACAACCTGCCATTTCACTGCGCTGTCGCTCATCTTTTGTCGTACTTGGTTTCATGACACTGCGACTCTTAGTATCATACTCCATTTCGCATGTATCAATGCACTCTTCTTGTACCACTTGTTTGTTGAGTAAATTAGTATATTCCTTAGCATGCAATACATCTGCGTGATATAGATCGACTGAATCTGTTTGAATCTTCCTATCATGGAACTCAGCATCAGCGCTATACATGTTTTCTGAAACTTGATTCAAATGCACTGCATCTTCGTGCTGCACAGCTAGTTTCCGCATCACCGGATTGCTATAGGTATTCACTAAGGATGAAAAATATCCATTTTGTGCGACTAAGTCTGCATAACTACCAGACTCCACTAATCGCCCTTCTCGCATCACAAATAAAGTATCTACGTACTTCATGGTTTGTACTCGATGTCCCACGTATAGAACGATTTTATCTTGCCCATGCTCACGCAATACTTGCATGATTAGATTTTCTGTTTCCACGTCTAAATGGGCTGTCACTTCATCAAGGATAAGAATTTGTGCTGGTCGTAACAAAGTTCGTCCTAAGGCTAATCGTTGTCGCTGTCCTCCAGATAATCCGTAGCCACCTTCTCCAATCACTGTATCTAAACCCTTTGGTAAGGTCATTACAAAATCAGCTAGTTGCACTTGTTTTAGTACATCCCACAGCTTTTCATCAGTCGCTTCCAAGCCAAATTGTAAGTTTTCTCGCAAGGTACCACTCATGATATACGGAGTTTGACTAAGATAAGCAATCTGATCATGGTACCACTGACTATCTAAGGTTTGTAAATCACAATCATTAATTGTCACTTGACCTTTAGTAGGTGTCAGTAATTGCATAAGCACATTAGAGATAGTGGTTTTACCTGCTCCGCTTTCACCAACCAGCATGTAGGAATGCCCACGTTCTAATCGACCTGTGAAAGCTACTAATCCCACATGATCTGTTTCATATTCATACGCCACATCGTGGAACTCAATGGTTTGAATCAGTCCCTTAAGAGTTTCATGACCTGTATGAACTATTTCTATGCCAGATGATAAATACTCCTGTAGAGCTGTTAGGCTTACCTTACCAGATAAGCCTGTATGGAAAGCAGAGCCTAATTGTCGTAAAGGCGCATAAAAATCTGGTGCCAGTAGCAAAATAAAGAAGGACGGTAAAAACTCCACTTCACCATAGACTAAGGACACCCCTAAGTACACGGCAATCATGGCTGTACTAATGGTACCGATTAATTCTAATACCAAAGCAGATAAAAAGGCGATGCGCAATACCTTTAATGTAGCATCACGAAACTCTCCAGATAAACGCCCTATGACATGGATCTGTTCTTTCGCACGACCAAACACTTTCAACGTCGTCAAACCTTGCAATACGTCAAGGAAATGGCCTCCTAAGAATTGCATTCGTTCCCACTGTTGTTTGTTTAGTTTATCCGCTTCTTTTCCGATAAGAATCATAAAGAAAGGGATTAACGGATATGTTAACAATAATATCCATCCAATCCAAGAAACAGAATCAATGATGGCAATCGACAATATAAGTGGAATCAATACAGCATATAAGGCTTGCGGAATATATTGGCTCATATAGGCATCTACATGGTCTAATCCATCTGTCAACAGATGTGTGACAGAACTAGCGCTCTCCGATTGGCGCACGCCTTGAGATACCATATGGTGTAACACTTGATTGCGCAGGTCCTCATGAACTGCACTAGCAATATGATCTCGTAACCACTGTTCTCCATGGGAACATGCCATACGCATAAGAATCATGCCTCCTAATAGAGTCATCGTCCCATAGGATACGCCTTCACCTTGTACTACTAAGCTATCAATGATGCGGGCAAAGGTATAGGCTTGTCCTAATGTCGCTACGGTACCCAGTAAGGTCAGCAACAATAGACCTCCATAGGAACGAGGATGCAATTTCACTAATTGCCAAGCAAAGGGATGAAACATAAGACCTCCTTTCAGGATCATTACGTATGGATTCCTAAGATATACAACAAAAGGGACGTGAAACCACGCCCCTTTCAAAATCACTATCGATTAATAGTGTAAGTCATCTTGTGATACACGACGACGGAAATAGTAGTACGCCCATGCTTGGTACCCTAATACGATAGGTACGAAGATGCACGCTACGATTGTCATCAATGTCAATGTGTATGTCGAAGATGATGCATTCATAATTGTTAAGCTGTATGCTGGATCAATGCTAGATACCATAATACGAGGGAATAATCCTGCAAAGTAAGCCAATGTAACAAATAGAATTGTTAACGCACTGAACACAAATCCTTTACCAGTTTGGCGAGCACGTGTTAAGCCCCAAGATACTAAGAAGCTTACAATGGCCAATGCAAATGCTACTGTCGCCACCATGCTATTGAATAAGTCAGTGTACACATACGTAGCACCTACCAATACTAACGCACCAACTGCTGTAATCACACCTTCTACTAAGGCTGCTGCGCGAGCACGTTCAGAGATTTCCCCTGTTGTTTTTAAGGAAGCATACAAGGCACCATGGTACAAGAATACACATACAAAGGCAATACCACAAAGAATTGTATATACGCTCAATAAATCTAAGAAACCACCTACAAAGTTCATATCTTTATCGATTGGCGTACCTTGGATTAAATTACCTACTGTAACACCCCAAAGAAGTGCAGGGATAGCAGATCCAAAGAAAATGCACCAGTCGAAAGCACTACGCCAAGTTGGGCTTTTATCTTTACTGCGGAAGTCGAAGGACACACCACGAGCAATCAAAGCCGCTAACATCAAGAACAATGCTAAGTAGAAACCACTGAATAGAGTTGCATACACTTGTGGGAAAGATGCGAACATAGCACCACCAGCAGTCAACATCCATACTTGGTTACCGTCCCAAACAGGTCCGATAGTATTGATTAATTGACGGCGTTCACGGTCTGTTTTTCCCAAGAATGGAAGCCACATCCCTACACCGTAGTCAAGGCCTTCTAGAATAAAGAATCCTGTAAATAGTACACCTACTAAGATGAACCAAATTAATTCTAAGTTATTTGTAATTATTTCCATAATGTAGCCTCCTCTTGTTCAACCACATCATGAGCTGGGTTACCAGCTGGTCCCGCTTGAATATGTTTTACTGCTAAGTAAATGGCAGCAATCGCCATCACTACATATACAGCGGTAAAACCAATGATTGTTGTCCAGATTTCTGGCGCTGTTACCACTTTGGATGCACCATCAGCTGTTTTTTGCAGTCCGTATACAAGCCAAGGTTGGCGACCAGCTTCTGCCACATACCAACCTGTGGAGTTTGCAATGAATGGAAGGGGTAATAAATGATAGATGCTTTTTAGAGCCACTCTATTGTTAAGTAATTTACCTTTCACATGTAAATAGTATCCCACGATAGATGTCACTAACATGATAATACCAGCTAAAATCATCACGCGGAAGGACCAGAACATAGATGTTACATGTGGCACGTAATCACCGGCACCATGTTTCACTTCTGCTTCTTTTTGAAGATCATTAATACCTTTCACTTCCCCTTTGAAAGAGTCATGAACTACGAAGGATAATGCCCCTGGTACAGCGATTTCAAAGTTATTCTTTTTACCATCTTGATCGATGCCAGCAACGATTGCAAATGGAGCTGGGTCATGAGTTTCCCATAATGCTTCAAAAGCCGCTACTTTCATCGGTTGTAATTTTGCTACTGTTTGACCTTGGAAATGACCAGCACCGCCTACCAATAAACCACCGATAACAGCTGCACCTAAACCAAATTTGATAGATTTAGAGTAGAAGTCTACATGGTTATTTTTCAATAAATGCCATGCACTGACAGAAGCGATAATGACACCAGCTGTTAAGATACCATCTGTAAAGATGTGTAAGTATTGGCCTGGTAAATAACCGTTTTGTAAGATGGCTGCAAAAGAATCCATTTCAGCGCGACCATTGCGAAGTACATAGCCTACCGGATGTTGCATAAATGAGTTCGCTACTAAAATCCAGAATGCGGATAAGTTACTACCGATAGCGACTAGCACTGCTACAATTGCGTGTGCTTTAGGGGACATTTTATCCCAACCGAAAATCCAAGCCCCCATAAAGGTAGACTCTAAGAAGAATGCTGTTAACGCTTCTAACGCCAAAGGAGCTCCGAAGATATCTCCCATGAAACGAGAATATTCTGCCCAGTTCATTCCAAAATGGAATTCTTGAACGATACCTGTTACAACACCCATTGCAAAGTTAATTAGGAATAATTTTCCCCAGAACTTTGCCATTTTTTTGTACACTTCGTTTTTTGTACGCACATAAGTAATTTCTAATATTGCTACCAATACTGTCATACCTAGCGTAAACGGTACAAAGAGCCAATGATAGATCGTAGTCAATGCGAATTGAAAACGAGCTAACAAGACTGCATCCATCATGTCAATTCCTCCTCACTTGAATATACATTTAAACCACATGGTGCATTGATATATGAATCGAACGCTCACGTTTTGCTAACGTTTCGAAATCAACCTTTTGTAATTCTGCAATTAACCCATTTTGGATTTTACCAATTGCCTCTTGCACTGCACATTGTCCATGACAACCACGGGAACAACTTTCAGCATCGTATAAGCAATGTTGTAGATATGTATCACCTTCTACGGCAGTCACCACATCATACAAGCTAATATCCTTTGGTTTTTTTGCTAGTGAAAATCCACCATCTACGCCTCGATAGGAATGCAATAATTTAGCATTCACAAGATAGCGCATGATTTTTAACAAAAATCGTTCTGGAATCTTACTAGTCCTTGCCAACTCAGCCCCTACCTTTCGAGTACCAAATGGTAATGTAGACATATATAAGATAATCCGAAACGCATAGTCTGTTGCCTGATTAAATTTCAATGGTATCTCCCTTATTGAATCTATAATAAAAACTTGTATATGGGCGTTAAAAGTACACTCTAATAGTATACTTTATAGCTATAAAAAATGCTCGAGTGCATACGCCTTCGAGCATCTCTTGTGTCTATTATAAGAAATTATTGAGAATGTTGCAACACATTTCTTCATAAATTCTTCATTTTTTATACATGTGCTAAGGCATCAATAATCACATATGCCAAAGCTGATACACCAGCAGATAATGGTATCGTAATAAACCAAGCAAATACCATAGATCGTGCGGTACTCCAGTTCACCGCTCTCACACGCATCGCTGTACCTACACCCATAATAGATCCACTCACAACATGCGTAGTAGATACTGGCAAGTGCAATAAAGTAGCTGTGAAAATAGTTATGGCAGAGTTCAAATCCGCTGCAAATCCATTGATACTTTCCAGTTTAAAAATTTTACTACCTACAGTCGCAATAATTTTCCAACCACCTGCTGCGGTACCTAATGCCATAGCTGTAGCACAGGCAAGCTTAACCCAAATTGGTACATCTAGAGTTTGTAAATGACCACTGGCTACTAATGTCAAGGTAATGATAC
Organism: uncultured Veillonella sp.; assembly: GCA_963545165.1. Lineage (GTDB taxonomy): Bacteria > Bacillota > Negativicutes > Veillonellales > Veillonellaceae > F0422. The sequence continues at coordinate 4,208 of CAUUIH010000016.1, read as the reverse complement.
CCATCGCTTTTTGCGCATCATTAGAACCATGAGAGAATGACATTAGCGCCGCAGACACGAGTTGCATATTCCGAAATCGATCATTTAAAACAATTGGCGAAAATCGTCCAAATAAGATAAGTAATATTTTCATGACAATATAGCCTAATACTAGCGCTAAAATTGGAGATGCCACCAAAGAGATAAAGATCTTACCAATCCCACCAGCTTGCAATGCTTCGGGACCTACAGAGATCAGTACAGCACCAATGATACCGCCGATTAATGCATGGGAAGAAGAACTGGGAATCCCATACCACCAGGTTAAGAGATTCCAAAAAATAGCTCCTACCAAGGCTGCTACTATAATTTCGCCATTAATCATTTCTGGGGCCGTCACGATATCGCCGCCAATGGTTTTAGCTACACCAGTACTTATCATGGCTCCCAAGAAGTTTAAGGTTGCCGCCATCATAACTGCTGTTTTCGGAGCAATCGCTCTTGTCGATACAGAGGTAGCTATGGCATTCGCTGTATCATGAAATCCATTGATATAATCAAAGGCCAACGCCAATAAAACGACGGCCCATATCACCCAACCATCAAGCATATTTCAACACTACCCGGCGGAATGTTCCTACCAAAGTCTCAGAACCATCAATAACTTCTTCCATGGAACTAAGAATTTCCTTCCACTTGATAATCTCAATTGGATCACTACACTCTGTAAAGAGTTTCGCCATTTCTACATGATAAATATCATCTGCTTCAGCTTCTAAACGCAATACTTCTAATGCACGACCTTCTACTTTTAAGTAATTTTTCTTTAAGCTTCCCATGTAAGAAATGGATTTTTTAATGTGCTTACAACATTTTGCTACGATTTCTGCCATACGAATCGCCCCAGCAGTCGGCTCACTTTGCACTTGGTACATCACCATTTTATCCATGATTTCTTTGATATTATCAATGGTATTATCTAATTGATCGATTAAAAGTTGAATATCTTCGCGGTCCATTGGGGTAATAAAAGTTTTACGTAAACGTTCCATAGTGGCTGCTACTAATTCATCTGCTTCCTGCTCTTTTTGTTCAATTTGATGAAGCGCCTCTTTTTTCTCAAGTTCTCCTTCAAATACTTTCTGCATCAACTGTGCAGCCTCATGACATAGCTCAGCATGTTCATTAAGCATACTGAAAAACTTTTCTTCTTTTCCTTTTAAATTGAAAGCCATTACATCCTCCAATAACTTACTATGTAATTTACATATCTCCATTATAGCACGTTAGCATTCACTTGTGCACATAAATTACAAAAGCCTATATACATTTTTTACTTTTAATACTTAATCTAATTTCTTTCCATATCTCTATTAGTATAATTGATTATTTTCTATAAAACTTCTATCTATTTCCGCAGTAATTTACTATCCTTACATCGTATCTAAAATTGTAACAAGAATAGCTATCTTAGCACTATGAATACATAGGTACCAAAGATAGCTATCACTAAGCTTCTATTTAATTAGCTCTCGTTTTAAATGTTTCACTTCCGGTAAAATCAATTCTTTCATCGCTAATGTAACAGCACCTACTGATCCTGGAATAGCAAATAAGATAGTATGATCTTTCACACCACTAATAGCACGAGATGCCAACGCTTTTGTTCCAATATCATCACGGTAACTTAAGAAGCGAAATAGCTCTCCGAATCCTGGAATTTCTTTATCTAAAAGAGGCTGTACTGCCTCGATAGATACATCACGTTTCGCAATCCCAGTACCACCAGTACTAATAATAATATCAGCCACACCTACACTTTCCTCGTACGTCCAAGCACGTACATCATCACCTGTGGACTCATGTAACACTTGAACCCTTTCACCATAATTGCCGGTGAAAGCCTTATGAATAGCTCCTTGAATCTCCTCGATGGTATCTGTCACAATTTGACGAGATACCACAACAAACCCAGCCTCACGAGCTAACTCCTCAACACGAGCGCCACCTTTATCTGTTTCTTTTGTTCTTGTATCAGACACCGTAATCACCGCTACTGTCAACGGACGGTCTGTAAATTCCATCATTGCCATATGTATCGTCCTTTCTATGTAATACATGCTATTGTAGTATAACGTCAGTCTTCCTTAATAGACTGAAAGCAACATACTATAATAGTTTCAACAGATAGCCTCTAGTAAAGTACCACCCTAACTAATCTGCCCTCTTTCATAATTGCAATATTCTTAATAGTACCTATATATAGTAGCATATCTTCTATCGCAACTCTATATCAAATGTTACCGACTAAAAAACTCTTTTACTTCTTTTAATTGACCTTTTGTGCAAGAAACATACAGCTCATCTCCACACTGTAACACTGTTGAAGCTACCGGTACAATAGGTTGTCCTCCGCGATCAATACTAACAATCATAGAGCCTCTCGGCATTTCAATATCTTTCAACATCGTATCTACATAAGGGCACACCACCGACAGGCGTGTTTGGAAAAATGTTTGTTCCTCTTCTGCTCCTACCAAACCTTGGCTCATACGTAGTAACAAATTATCGTAGATTGGCAATTCTTTCATAAATTCTGCCGTTAAATACGCGATAATCGCCACTGTTCCTACTTGGTATATACTGTGAAAGCTATTTGTCATTTCTAAAACCAATAAAATCGCTAGTAAAGGCGTGCGCATAGAGGCTGCTAACATACCTGCCATACCACAAATGATAAAGCTACTACCAAAGAGATTAGGTAACATATGCAATTCCACTAAGACACTATGTATCAATGCCCCTGCTGCTGAACCGATGACAACCATGGGTAAGAATATGCCACCTTGTGCGCCATTCCCATAACAAATCGAAGTTAACAGAATTTTACCTAGAACAATATAGAGTAACAATTGAATAGTTTGTTGATGGTCAACCATCATGGTCACCACATCATTACCACCGCCCAAGAGCAATTGTGAGTCAAGTCCTAAAAGAGTTACCCCAAGAAATGTTAAGGAGATTTTCCATCCCCTAGAGATTGGTAATCTATCGTAGATGCCTTTTACACCAACAATCATACGATTAAAAATAACTCCAAAACATCCTACAACCACGCCTAATATGAGTAGCGTTGTAAAGTACTCTATAGGGATACTTTCCATCACAGAAAACCCCAATGACGGTGTTAACCCAAACACTAAAGAAGTAATTAAATTAGAGGATATAGTAGCTGAAAATGTAGGAATCACAAGCTTGGGATAAAAACTTTTATGTACTTCTTCAAACACAAAAATAGCACCCGATACTGGTGCACTAAAGGCTGCGGTCAAACCTGCTGCCGCTCCAGCAGATGTTAAGATTCGCTCTTCCCGTAAAGAACTACCAAACCAATTGGAAAGTAACTTACCCGTTGCTCCTCCAAGTTGTACAGATGGCCCTTCTCGCCCAACAGAAAATCCAACAATGCCTGTAAAAGCACCACCAAAGAACTTCGATACCAATGTAGGGAAAGGATTCATATTAAAGATACCCTTCATTTCCCCTTCTATTTGAGGTATCCCTGAGCCACCAGATAAAGGTGCCCACTTTAGTAAAAAATGACAACACCAACCTAAGATCATCATAACGATGGTCCATATAATGATTTGCTCTATCGTAGCACTAGCTATAAACTCGTGGCGAAACTCATTGCCCCAATGAATCATATATCTGAAAGCAGAACCAATCGTACCTGCCACTATCCCAATAAGAATACCTTTTACAATTAATAACAAAAACTCTTCCCTGTCAAAGGTGTTAAAAAATTCTATGTTAGGTCTTTTAAAAATATTATTTCGTTTATTATGTATCATACTATCACCTTAGTTCACTTAATAATAGGTATAGTATACAAGGTTACAGTTGATTTGTCATTAAGTTCGCAATCTGGATTGTTTAATTTTTAAATTGATGAAGTTACTACTTGGTCAATCTGGCTGGAAACGGCTTACAAATATAACTCTACCACTAGCAACTTCCTGTTCTGCCCTGTGGATTTTCTTACTCCCTTCGGTCGTAGAAAATCTTACGCCAGGAACTCCCCGATTCACACACTTTTATGCGTCGCTCTGCTCCTATAAAAGTGGTTCACTGGGGATTCCAGGGCGGCCTACTCGTATGTAAACTTACTAAATAATAAAAAAAGAACACCCTACTGGGTGTTCTTTTTTTATTAATCAGCAACTTCC
>CAUUIH010000015.1:0-15552 GCA_963545165.1 uncultured Veillonella sp. | reverse complement strand
TCATCGTATTGTATAAGATAAAGAAAACTAACCTTAGTTTTCTTTTCTTTTTATCTACCCTATATGGCCTGTTTCGCTTTATTACTATATAGAATCAATGGACGAAAGGAGATATTTTATGTGGAAAAATAAAAAATTATGGATTGCCATTGTGGCTATCTTAGTGGTAGCTATTGGTGGATGGCAATGGTTTAGTAGTAGCCAAGGTAAGGAGGCGCCTACTTATACAACTGGTAAAGTAGGAAGAGGTAGTATTTCATCTACCATTAGTGCAACGGGAACGATTAATCCTGTTCGATATGTGGATGTGTCTACTAATGTTCCTGGTAAATTGGAATCTGTGTTGGTGAAAGCCAATCAACGTGTATCAGCTGGTCAAGTGATTGCCACCATCGATTCACGTCAACTGCAAGCTTCTGTAGATAACGCAAGAGCTACATTGAACCAAACAGCCACTGATTTAGATCGCTATCGTACGCTAGTGGCACAAGGTGCCATATCACAGCAAACGTATGACAATGCCTTAGCAGCCTATGAAAAAGCGAAAGCAAGTTATGATCAGGTAGCAGCAAATTTAACAGATAGCACTATTACAGCACCTATGGATGGAACGATTATTGGAGAACCTTTGAAAGCAGGTCAAACGATTGCTACTGGTATTTCTACGCAAATGATCATCGCCACCATTGCTGATTTATCTGATCTAGAAATCTATTTAACAGTTGATGAAACAGATATTGGTAATGTAAAAGAAGGTGCTAAAGTAGACTTTACGGTAGATGCTCATCCTGGTCAGACTTTTACAGGAACTGTTAAAAGTATATCCTTAGGTACAAAAGGCACTATGGGAACCACCAGTTCCTCCGTTGTGTATTATACAGTGCGAGTAGCAATTCCAGAAGGAGCAGTCAGTCATTTCTTCCCAAGCATGACAGCTCGTGCTACCATTCATGGGGAAGAAAAACAAAATGTATTATTAGTACCATTGGCAGCGGTTCGCTCCGATAAAATAGGTGAATTTGTGTATGTCATCAAAGATGGTAAACCTGTTAGAACTAGTGTAAAAACAGGGATGACTGGTGATTCTACGATTGAAATTATTTCAGGTGTAGAAGAAGGAGATGAAATCATTATCAGTGGTGATGTAAATACTGCTAAAAAACAACAACAGAGGGGGCCATTCTAATGGGAACTTCTAAAAAAGCAGTTATCACCTTAGAGGGAATTACGAAAACCTATGTGAATGGAAAGTTGACGGTACCCGTATTACATGGTATTGATTTATCTATTTATGAAGGGGAGTTTACCTCTATTATGGGACCCTCTGGTTCTGGTAAGTCTACCTTTATGAATATCTTAGGCTGTCTCGACCGACCTACCAGTGGTTCCTATCGATTAGATGGAGAAGAAGTAGCCCATCTAGATGACGATGAACTAGCTTACGTACGGAATAAACGAATTGGGTTTGTGTTCCAAAGTTTTAATCTATTGCCGAAGTTAACAGCTCTTGATAATGTGGCATTACCTATGGTCTATGCGGGAGTACCTAAAGCGGAACGTACAGCTAGGGCTAGTCAATTATTGACAGAATTGGGACTTGGCACTCGGTTGGACCATATGCCAGCAGAGTTATCCGGTGGTCAGCGGCAACGTGTGGCTATCGCTCGTGCCTTAGCCAACGATCCAGCAATTATTATGGCAGATGAACCTACAGGCAATCTCGATTCAAAAGCAAGTTTAGATGTAATGTCTATTTTCACTGAGTTATATCAAGAAGGACGTACTATTATTTTAGTTACCCATGAGCCAGACATTGCAGAATACGCAGGTCGCAATGTGGTATTAAAAGATGGTCTTATTGTAGAAGACAGAGTCAATCATCATATGAAAGGGTTACAGCTAGGAGGTGAAAGCCATGTATAAAGAAGGTTTTTTAATGGCTTGGTCATCTCTGATAGCGAATAAGATGAGGTCCTTATTGACGATGTTAGGTATTATTATTGGTGTAGCTGCTGTGATTGCTCTTGTATCCATTGGATATGGGGTACGACAACAAATTACAGAATCTATTTCTAGTTTGGGAAGCAATCTACTAATGGTCTATCCTGGGGCTCCAAGAACACCAGGTGTCCGTCCCGTGGCTGGTGCGAATAAAACAATCAAATTAAGTGATTATGAAGCTATCTCGAAGATGGATAGTGTGCAGGCAGCTTCACCAGTAGCATCTAATTCGTATTTGACTGTGTACATGAGTAAGAATTGGACCACTACTGTAACTGGTGCTAATGCTGACTTTCAGTATGTAAATAATTGGACTATGAAGTCCGGTCGTTTTATTACAGATAGCCAAATTGAACGTCGTGAGCGGGTAGCAGTCATAGGTGCTACGGTGGCGAAAAATTTATTTGGTACTGAAGATCCTATTGGCAAAGACATTCGGATTCATAAAAACTCTTTTAAAATAGTAGGAGTGTTGGATGAAAAAGGTTCTGGTGCTATGGGGAATGACCAAGATGATGTCATTGTAGTACCGTATACAACTATGATGGAACGAGTGATGGGTGTTGATTATTTACGTATGATCTACATTCAAGCCAAAGAAGGACAGGACTTAGAGCGTGTACAAGCAGATATAGAAAACATTTTGCGTGTGCGCCATGGTATCAAAAATCCTGACCTGGATGATTTCAATGTAAATAATATGGCGTCTATTATGAAAGCTGTAGAAGAAAATACTGCCACAATGACCTTATTCTTAGGAGCTGTGGCAGCAATTTCCTTATTAGTCGGTGGTATTGGCATTATGAATATCATGCTTGTATCTGTTACGGAGCGTACTCGAGAAATTGGTGTTCGTAAAGCCTTGGGGGCTACGTATCGGACCATCATTACACAGTTTTTAATTGAAGCCATCGTTATCTCTCTTGTAGGTGGTGCCATCGGTATTGTAGTGGGTATTGGTGCTTCGCAGCTGATTGCCACAGTAGGTAAGTTAAAAACTGTGGTCACAACAGGCCCAATTTTACTATCCTTTGGATTCTCTATGACTATAGGTCTCGTATTTGGTTTGTATCCAGCTAGAAAAGCGGCGAAGTTAAATCCCATTGATGCCTTACATTATGAATAGGTACTTTCATCATGAAAGTATGGTATAATATATAAATTGAAAGGATGTGTGTCTATGAAAATTAGTCAAGAGGAAATTAAGAATATTGCCTTATTATCCCGATTAGAAATTAAAGATTTAGAGGCCGCTGAAAAAGCCTTAAGTAATATCCTTACTTATGTTGAGGAATTAGAAGAATTAGATTTAACAGATGTAGAGCCAATGGCTCACGCGGTGCCATTACAAAATGTATATCGTCCTGATGAAATGAAACCATCATTGCCACGAGAAGAAGCATTGCAAAATGCACCAGAAGAAGAGAATGGGTATTTCAGAGTACCTCGTGTTGTACAAAACTAGGAGAAGATACATGACTCTTTTTGAATTACATCAAAAATTAGTAACTAAAGAAATTTCTGCCGTAGAGCTTACAAAAGCTGTATTGGCACATAAAGACAATGTAGAGCCTACAGTACATGCGTACTTGTCTGACTCTCATGAAGCAGCGTTAGCACAAGCTGGGGCTGTGGATGCAAAAATCGCAAAAGGAGAAGCTATTTCTCCATTAGCAGGGATTCCTGGAGCGATTAAAGATAATATTTGTACGAAAGGTGTAGCTACTACATGTGGTTCCCATATGTTGGAAAACTTTGTGCCTCCATATAATGCAACTGTTATTGAAAAATTACAATCCCAAGATGCTGTTATTTTAGGTAAATTAAATATGGATGAGTTTGCTATGGGTAGTTCTACAGAGAATTCTGCCTTAGGCAAAACGACGAATCCTTGGAATCCAGACTACGTACCTGGTGGATCTTCCGGCGGTAGTGCAGCAGCTGTTGCCAGTGGTAGTGCTATTTGGGCTTTAGGCTCCGATACAGGTGGATCCATTCGTCAACCAGCGTCCTATTGTGGCGTAGTAGGTTTGAAACCGACTTATGGTAATGTATCTCGTTACGGCTTAATTGCCTACGCATCTTCTTTGGACCAAATTGGACCTGTTACAAGAGATGTACGTGATGCAGCGATTGTGTTGAATGCTATCACTGGTCATGATTTCCATGATTCTACATCCATTCCAGGGGACCGTGTAGATTATACACAAGCTCTTGTGAAAGACGTAAAAGGCTTGCGCATCGGCGTGCCTAAAGAATATTTTGGTGAAGGTTTACATCCAGAAGTACGTGCAGCTTTGGAAAAAGCTATTGAAATGTATCGTAATATGGGTGCTACTATCGTAGATATTTCCTTGCCAACTACAAAATATGCATTATCTGCGTACTATATCATTGCCTTGGCAGAAGCTAGTTCTAACTTAGCTCGTTATGACGGAGTTAGCTATGGTCTTCGTGTACCAGCTGATAATTTAGTAGACATGTCCACTAAAACTCGTACAGAAGGTTTTGGCGAAGAAGTACAGCGACGTATCTTGTTGGGTACCTATGTATTGAGTTCTGGCTATTACGATGCGTACTATTTGAAAGCCTTAAAAGCTCGTCGTTTGATTAAAAATGAATTTGATGCGGCTTTCCAAGAATGCGATGTTTTATTGACACCAACAGCGCCGAATACAGCTTTCAAATTTGGTGAAAAAATCGATGATCCATTGACAATGTATTTAGAAGACGTATGTACAGTGCCAGTTAACTTAGCAGGTATCCCAGGCATCAGCATCCCTGCAGGATTTGGTTCCAATGGTATGCCAATCGGTATGCAATTATTGGCGCCTGCTATGGGTGAAAGTACATTGTTACAAGCTGCTTATAGCTTTGAACAAGAATGTCCTGAATTTACAAAATTGCCAACTATGGGAGAATTGAAACTATGAAATATGAAACAGTCGTAGGCCTTGAAGTTCATACTGAACTGAAAACAAATTCAAAAATTTTCTGCTCCTGTACAACGGCCTTCGGGGGCGATCATAACACACATGTATGTCCTACTTGCTTAGGCTTGCCAGGAACGATGCCTGTGTTCAACCAAAAGGTATTGGAATATGCCATCAAAGTCGGTTTAGCATTGAACTGCGAAATCGTACTATTTAATAAATTTGACCGTAAAAACTATTATTATCCAGATTTACCTAAAAACTGGCAAACATCTCAATTTGATTTGCCAATCTGCGTAAATGGTCATCTTGATGTGGAGGTGAATGGGGAAACTCGTCGCATTCGCATCAATCGCATCCACATGGAAGAAGATGCTGGTAAATTAGTGCATAGTGGTGCTACAATTTCTAGCTCTGATAGCTCCAATGTAGACTACAACCGTACAGGTGTACCATTGTTGGAAATCGTGTCTGAACCAGATCTTCGTTCTGGCGAAGAAGCACGCCAATATGTAGATAAAATTCGTGCCATTGTACAATACTTAGGCGTTTCTGACGGACGTATGGAAGAAGGTAGCTTGCGTTGCGATGCAAATATTTCCATTCGCCCTGTAGGGGAAACGAAACTAGGTACAAAAACTGAAATCAAAAACATGAACTCTTTAACAGGGATTCAAAAAGGTATTGAATACGAAGCACTTCGTCAAGCAGAAGCGTTGGAAGACGGCGAAACAATTGTACAAGAAACTCGTACTTGGGACGATAGCAAAGGCATTACTCTTTCCATGCGTAAAAAAGAGAAAGAAAATGACTACCGATTCTTCCCAGAACCAGATTTGGTACCTATCGTGGTAGACCCTAACTATGTGGAAGAAATTCGTCAATCCTTGCCAGAATTGCCAGAAGCGAAACAACAACGTTTTATGGAATCCTATGGCCTATCTAGTGAAGATGCTCGTACATTGACAAGCCAACGTGCTACAGCTGACTATTTTGATGCTGTGGTAGAGGCGGGAGCTGATGCAAAAACAGCGTCCAACTGGATCATTGGTGATTTGGCTAAACTTGTAAACGATGCTGGTATTTCTTATGGAGATAGCAAAGTACAACCAGAACAATTGGCGGCTATGATTAGTTTAATTGAAAAAGGCACGATTTCTGGTAAGATTGCAAAACAAGTCATCGTAAAAATGTTTGAAACTGGTAAAAACCCAGATCAAATCGTAGAAGAGGAAGGCTTAGTTCAAATTACTGATACTGGCGCCATTGAAGAAATTGTAAAACAAGTGATTGCAGATAATCCAAAATCTGTGGAAGATTTCAAATCTGGCAAAGGTAAAGCTATCGGATTCTTGGTAGGTCAAGTGATGCGTGCCTCCAAAGGTAAAGCAAATCCTGGCGTCGTGAATGAATTGTTGGAAAAACATTTACAAGCTCTATAGGAGTGATTATGAGTCAAGAACAAAAGTATGAAGAAGGAACTCGCGTTCTTTCAGAAGAAGAATTACGTGATTTTGACGGAACAACAATAGATGAAGAGGGGCGCACATATGACGCTCCTCACCATCAATCTTCTCAACAGGATGCACAAAGTTTTCAAACCTTTCCCAATATGAAGGTATTTTTGTGGAATGCCCTCAACTGGAAATGGAAAGCAGGATTAGCAGTAGTGGCTGCAGTGGTTATTGTAGTGTTATTTACATTAGCTAAATTTATCATTGCTGGTGCCTTTGTCATTATACTAGCTTGGCTAGTGATGCGCCTGTTGGGAAAATTATTTTTTTAATATACATACAGAGGTTGTATTACTATGGAACAAACATTTTCATGGAAACGGTTTGCCTGGCTAGGGATAGGAACCTTTTTGTTCTACTTATTTATGTCGTGGGCATTGCCTGTGACAGATACAGTAGAATCAAATTATGCCCTGTCTGCCGTGACCATGATGAAACATGGAGAGTTTCTGTCGCCTATGATTTACGATATGTATTGGTATGATAAACCAATTATGGCGTACTGGGGGCTGATTCTATCCTATTCTTTGTTTGGTATCTCTGATTTGGCTACTCGATTGCCATCCATTATCGTTTCTACTTGTACAGTATTAGCGATGTATCGGATGGCTTTCAGCATATATCAAGTAGAACGAATTGCCATGTGGAGTGCCATTGCCCTAGGAACGGCGTTAGAATTTTGGTACATCGGTCACGCTGTTGTGACGGATGGATATTTATTTCTTTTTTCGATGGGAATTTTTTATCATCTATATCGTGGTATTACTGGTGAAAGTCATCGCCACATGAGCTATGCTTATATTTTTGCTGGATTAGCGGTACTAACAAAAGGTCCTGTAGGGATCGTATTACCGGGTATTATACTAATTCTTTATGTGGCTTTGAATCGTCGTATGGATTGGTTCAAATATGTCTTTTCGTGGAAAGGTATCCTGGCATTTATTGTAGTTGTGGCTCCTTGGTATGGATATATGTACTCTGTTCATGGTGATGCATTTATCCATGGTTTTTTAGGGCTACATAATGTGACTAGAGCAACAGTAGCAGAGCACCCAGAGCATAATTGGTGGTATTTGTATGTTGCTTTATTGCCAATATGTATGATGCCATGGACTAGCTTTGTATTTCGAGGTATAAATGAACAAAAACATGCTTATATTTGGTATTGGTCTATTTTCTGGTTTGTAGGAACTATTCTGTTCTACACTTGTATGGCCACTAAATATATTACCTATACATTTATTATGTTAATTCCATTATCATTATGGGCAGGCATGGGGGTTCATGTTTGCATAGAAGGATACAAAGAGCGTAAGATGTCAGGGAAGGTGTATATCCTATATGCACTTGGTGGCTTTCCATTCTTACTGGGTTTAGCTATAGGGGGAGTAAGTATTTCCTTACCTCAGACTATGTACCTTTGGATAAGCTTGGTTGTGACCGTGTTGACCTTTATCTATGCGGGGAGCAAACGAACTGGACACGTGTTAGTATGCAGTATGGCAACGAGTGCTATCGTATTCTATTTAGCATTAGTCCCTAACTTAGTGCCAGTTTTGGAAGACCAATCTGGAAAAATAGTAGCCAATGAAGTGATAGCATTGGAAGGTACTACGCCACTAGAGGTGTATCAATATGGGAATTATCGTACATCCTTGTCGTACTACTTAGGGCGAACTACTTCCTATATTCATTACAAAGAACAAGAAAGTATTTGGGAAGATGGGAAGAACATCATGCCTATGGTAAAACCTACGGATTTGGAAAAAAATCCAGAGAAACTATCTTACGCTTTAATCTATGTGCCAAATAAGTATGCATCATATTTTAAAGAAACAAGTTTATATGACCATCTGCAACTAGTTAAGAAAAGCTCTAATGGAGCATTCTTCCAAGCAAAGTGATGGTCATTGAAAAGAGCGGTAACCTATAGTAAAGACTACGTAGGTTACCGCCCTTTTTTTAATTTACATGTGGGAATAAAAAGAGGAAAGTTAATGTAATTTACTCAACTTTCCTCTTTTGTCTATTAGGATCGATATTATTTTCCTTCAGGATCTAAGGACAATGGTTGTGTGCCTAACATGGTAGTTAGGTTATTAACGTTAAAACGATAGGCCTTGTTGGAGAAATCTCGTGTCGCATCATAGTTACCAGATGGAGCATGTATGATGCCTACCAGCATATCATACAACAAGTCATTAGTGAAATATTGTTGTTCATGATTGCGTAATGTACTTGCTGTTTCTGGGTACGCAGTACGATACGTAGGGGATAAGTATACCCACATTGGTATCCGTGTCATTCCGAAATTGAAGATATCTGGATTGTGAGATGTTTTGATGTTTTCGCCGTGGTCAGAGAAGTATACCATGGCTTGTAAGTTTAAGTTGTCCTTAGCATAGGTATAGATTTCTTGTAATAACCAATCTGTATAGAGTTGGCTGTTGGCATAGGCCTCAATGCCTTCTGGATTTGGACCTTGTTTCCATTTACTGAACTCGTGTGGATAGCGGTCATTGTAGTAGATATGACTACCCATAATGTGAATGACGATAAAATTATTTTGATTCTTTGGAACTTCTTTTAAAAGTGGTAACAAAGCGCCATCATATTGATCGGAGAAAGCGTAGGACTCATGGGCCCAGCGAGGTGTGTCACTAGCTTTTGCAATGAGAGAGATGGCTGTATCATATTCGCCATACACGCCTTGGTTCGACAACCAAGAGGTGTGATATCCAGCTTTTTTTGCCACATCGATAATGGTAGTCGCATCAAAGAATGGTTTATCTTCGTACTGATTGCGTTCAGTTAAGGCTCTTTCCAAGGTTGGTACAGTTTGTACGTAAGAGGAATAAGCATGCTTAAATACATTAAAGTTTGGATTTTGATATAAGGAACCTTGCCATGGAGTATCATCATAAGGGAAGTCTGGAGTGTACATTTTCATGTAATCTCTGGAAGAAGATTCTCCAATGACTAAAATTACAGTACCTGGTGTTTTTTGTGCTGCCGTTTCTGTAGTGCTTAATTGTAAATTGTTGAATACACTGACATGCTTATCATTATATGATTGCAACTCTTTCATGTAGGCCCGCACTTCAAGCCAGTTGCTGACAATATCTGTACGAGGGAAGAGGTAACATCCACCATATACGATGAGTGCAATAGATACAATCCACTTAATATCATTTTGGTAGCGCTGAAAGAAAGAGGAAAGGAACACAGTAGGTTCATTGTTATGTTGGGCTTTCACATTGACGAAGTATAAAAGACCAAGTATGATAGCGATGCCTATGATAGCACCTCCAATGCCACCCACTCCGATGATATTTTTTACAAAGCCTAATGCTTCCTCAGGGTTGGTTTGGTATAAAGCCATCATAGTAGCTGGCGTAATGCAATGCCAAGTGGATAAATAGTACCCGATTTGACCAACTGGAATGAGAAGTAATAGTACGTTGAGAATGCTATATAGAGCAGCCCATATACGTTTGGCTTTACCCCATTGTAGTAACCAATAGTGGGTTACACTAAGGGCGCAGAAAAGAACGAGACCAAAGAGAAAATCATTGGCAAATTCGTAAAAGTAAAACGGTTTTTCATAAGACCAATGGAATAAGAGGGGGAATGTTAATGCCCAACTGATCCCCACGATGCCATGACCGATGAGATATCCTTTTGTGAAGGAACTGCGAATGATTGCTTGTAACACTGTTAAGCCTACAATGGTAGGAACGAATAAGGTAAGTATATCTTCTATGTCAAACCCTAGGGTGATAGGTTCGTAGATATAAAAAAGTGCCACTGCAATAATAGTGGACACGATGGTGTACAGTCCTAGCTGTTTCCATCTTTGACGATGCATAGTGTCGCCTCTCTTTCTGGGTGTAGCAATTTTTGCCCATTTCATTTATAATACTTATTAGATACATACGTTGGTATGTCTATGTATTATTCTAACTGTTTCTAATAGGAAATGCAATTTTTTCATACAAGGTGTGGTGAAAGCCATACCTTTATTTTTGGTAGAAAGGAGTTTTCATGAATACCTACGATTTTAAACTGGATATTTTTGAAGGCCCTTTGGATCTTTTGTTGCATTTGATTGAAAAGAATCAGATTGATATATACGATATTCCCATTGTCCATATTACTTCACAATATATGGACATATTGAAAACTTGGAATCAATTTGATATTGCCTATAGTAGTGAGTTTTTAGTAATGGCAGCAACATTGCTACAGATTAAATCGCGCCTTTTGTTGCCGAAAGTTAATCACAAGGATGAAAGTGATGCAGATGATCCACGCGATGAATTGGTGAATCGATTGGTGGAGTTCAAGCGGATCAAAGAATTGACGGGGCTCCTAGAAGAACGTGTATCTGATGGTTCCTATGTATTTAATAGACCTGAAGAACTTAGCCAAGTGGGATTAGATCTTGTGTGCACTGTGGAGTGGGATGCGCTAGTGGCTTGCTTTCAGAAAGTGCAGGAACGATATAATCGACCTGAGGTAGAAGCTCCTAAGGTGATGATGGAACGAGAAGAATATACATTAGAACAGGGTATTGAAGATGTATTATTAGCGACGAGACGTCAACAAGTACCATGTGTCAATTTATTTGCTAAGGCACAGACGAAGGAAGAAAGCGTGGTAACATTTTTGGCGTTACTAGAGTTGATGAAACGTCAACTATTGCGGATTATTATGGGCAATCACGATGTATATAGCGTGATTGTGGAAGGTATAGAAGAAGGAGATGCGCTGTGAGTAGCATTGAATTTCAGCAGTTAGAGGCTGTTTTATTTGCAGCGGCTACCCCTTTAACGGTAGATACATTAGCGGATATTTTTGAAGTCTATGTGCCAGAAGTGGAACGGGCGATTACAGGCTACGAAGAAAGTTTAATACAGGAACGGCGAGGGATTCGGATTCGTAAAAGTGCATCCGGCATAGAGTTAGTGAGCGCTCAAGAATGCAGTGAATTTGTTACCAAAATTCGCCATAGAGATGAAAAGCTGTCTGGAGCGGCTATGGAAACATTGGCGGTCATAGCTTTCAAACAGCCAATCACAAAAGGTGAAGTGGAAGAATTTCGTGGCGTAAACTGTGAAAAAGTATTAAAACAATTATTGGCTCGTGACATGATTGTAGAGTTAGGACGAAAAGAAACGATTGGACGTCCAGTGATTTACGGAACATCGGATAATTTTTTAAGAACTGTTGGAGCCAATTCAATTGAAGAGTTGCAACAGTCTATGCCTCTTTCAGAGGGCGTATCCATTGATGTAGAAGGAGAGTAATATGGAATTAGAACGTTTGCAAAAATATATTGCCCGTTGTGGTGTGGCATCACGACGTAAAGCAGAAGAGTTGATTACTTCTGGCAAAGTACTTGTGAATGGTAAATACGTAAAAGAATTAGGAGCTAAGGTAAATCCTACACGTGACCGTGTCAAAGTGGATGGACAATTATTGGAGCCAGAGGCATTGGAATATTATATTTTCAACAAGCCCAAAGGGGTGATTACATCCATCACAGATCCGGAGGGACGTAAAACGGTAATGGATTATATTAACTCTGTAAAAGTTCGTATTTATCCTGTAGGCCGATTAGATTATCATACGGAAGGATTATTGTTGCTGACGAATGATGGAACGATGGCGCAAAACTTGGCGCATCCATCAAAAGGTGTGACAAAAACCTACGAGGTAAAAGTAAAAGATCGCGTGTTTGATGAACATTTGGAACAGTTGGCAGTAGGCGTCAAGCTAGAAGACGGTGCCACTGCACCTTGCGAAATTACAGATTATGGGTTCAATGGGAAAACAGGTCTTACTACGGTAGAAATTACAATTCATGAAGGCCGTAATCGTCAAGTACGTCGTATGTTTGAACACTTTGGGTATTCTATTCATAATTTGAAACGTATTAATTATGCTGGTTTGACGTTAAAAGGGTTGAAACGTGGAGCATTCCGTAAATTGACACGAGAAGAAGTGAAACAATTACAGGCTATAAAATAAGGGTGAATATGAAACGAATTATTGTCATCGGTGGTGGTGCCGCAGGGCTTATGGCTGGAGTTCGAGCTGCACAATTAGGCGCTTCTGTACGCATCATTGAAAAAATGAAAATGGTGGGCCTTAAAATGGGGATTACAGGCAAAGGTCGCTGTAATGTGACCAATGCGGCTCCTATAGAAGATTTTATAAAGCAAACGCCTGGAAATGGTAAATTTCTATATAGTGCATACCAGCAATGGACGAATGAAGATATGATTTCTTTGCTCAATAGTTGGGGGGTGCCTACTAAGGTTGAGCGAGGAGGACGTGTATTTCCAGAATCTGATAAAGCAACAGATGTACGCAATGCCTTTATAGATACGTATCGTAAATTAGGTGGTCAACTTCATTTAGAAGAATCTGTTAAGAATTTGATTGTAACAGATGGCGCTATTACAGGTGTTATTACAGATAAGGGAACATACGATTGCGATGCAGCTATTATCGCTACAGGTGGTATGTCCTATCCATTGACTGGCTCTACAGGAGATGGTTATGAATTAGCCTCTTCTGTGGGACATTCCATAGTGGAACTTAGACCATCCTTAATCCCTTTGGAAACGAAGGAGCATTGGGTGAAAGACTTAATGGGACTGAGCTTGAAAAATGTAGAAGTTTCTATTATTGCCAAACATAAAGTGCAAACAAAACAATTTGGAGAAATGCTATTTGCCCATTTTGGAGTGACAGGACCAATTATTTTATCGGCTTCCCATACAGTGACCAAACTATTGAAGAAAAAGGTAGACCCCATTACCATTGAAATTAATCTAAAACCAGCTTTGACTCGAGAGGTCTTAGATAAGCGTGTACAACGTGATTTTAGTGAATCTCAAAATAAGCAATTAGTAAATGTATTGAAAGGATTATTGCCATCCAAGTTAATCCCTGTTATATGTGAACTAGCAACATTAGAGGGTACGAAAGCCATTCATGATATTACAAAAGAAGAGCGATTGCGACTGGTGGATACGATTCAACATATGAAACTTACCGTACATAAACCTCGCCCTATAGCAGAGGCTATTGTGACTGCTGGTGGTATTTCTGTAAAAGAAGTAGATCCAAAAACGATGCAATCTAAATTGGTGCATGGTTTATATATGGCAGGAGAAGTCTTGGATGTGGATGCTTTCACAGGAGGCTATAATTTGCAAGTTGCTTTTTCCACGGCCTACGTAGCTGCCACTCATGCAGTAGAAGGAGGAGTCTAATATGAATCGACGAATTTCTGTAGCCATTGATGGTCCTGCAGGTGCAGGTAAAAGTAGTATTTCTAAAGTAGTAGCCAAACAATTAGGCTATTTATACATTGATACAGGAGCCATGTATCGTGGCATTACATGGGCACTGCTCAATGCAGGTATATCTATTGATGATGTAAATGCAGTGGAAGCGGCCTTGTCCAAGATTCAACTAGAACTGCGTGTAGAAGAAACTGGTTTATCTGTATGGGTAAATGGAACCGATGTATCCCAAGATATTCGTACACAATATGTGACCAGTCATGTATCTCAAGTAGCTTCACAAAAAGCAGTGCGCACTAAGTTGGTAGAGATGCAACGTACTATGGCAGCAGATGGCGGTGTGATTTTAGATGGTAGGGATATTGGTTCCGTTGTGTTACCGAATGCGGAATTAAAAATCTATTTAACAGCATCCGTAGAGACTCGTGGACATAGACGTTGGTTAGAGTTGAAAGATTCCGAAAATATCTCCTTAGAAGAGGTATGTCGCACCGTAGCAGAGCGAGATGCGATGGATATGAATCGAAAAGAATCTCCTCTTGTATGCGTAGATGATGCAGTGGTTGTAGAAACGGATCATCTCAGCATCGAAGAAACTGTTCAAACTCTAATCGACTTAATTCACAAAGCGGAATTAGGAGGGCATCATGGATAAATTTTCTGAATGCTTATGGCGTTCTGCGTTTACCATCGTCTATGGATGGTGGTATAGAACAAAGGTATATGGCAAAGAAAATGTACCTAAAGAAGGACCGGTCATCATTTCTCCTAACCATAAGAGTAATAATGACCCCCCTTTATGTGGTTTTGCCTTACCTCGTCATGTGAACTTCATGGCGAAAGAAGAACTATTTAGAAATCCAATTTCTAAGTTTGTTTGTACTTGGCTAGGAGCTTTTCCGGTGCGACGAGGCGGAGTTGATAAATTAGCCATTCGTCATGCTATGAATTTGTTGAAAGATAATTTAATGCTTGGTATTTTTCCAGAAGGAACACGACAAAAGGGCGATACCTTAGGGCGTTTTCACGATGGAGTGGCTTCGATGGCGTTGCGAACAGGGGTACCGGTAGTACCGGTAGCCATTGTAGGCAGCGATAAAATGATTCGTGGAGAAGTAGCTGTTATCATTGGGGAACCGATTGCCGTAGAAAAAGCAAAAGCAACAGTAGAAGCTATTGCAGACGTGAATGATGTGGTAAAATCAGCTATCCAAACGATGATTGATGATTATAAAGTAGGTAAGTATAAATAGGGGAATGCTATGTTTACAATACGATTAGCAGAAAATTGTGGCTTTTGCTACGGCGTAAAGCGCGCTGTTACGATGGCAGAAAAAGCAGCAGACTCAAAAGATGTGAGTTATACATTGGGACCTATTATCCATAACCCTCAAGTAGTAGGTCGACTAGAAGATAATGGTGTCTACGCTATTAATGAATTGAGTGATGTAGAAGAAGGCACTGTTATTATTCGATCCCATGGGGTTGGTCCAGAAGTATATGAAGAGGCAGAATCACGTGGATTACCAGTCATAGATGCCACTTGTCCACATGTACAAAAAGCACAACGAGATGCAAAGTCAGTAGTGGATGAAGGCTTAACATTAGTTATCCTTGGAGAAAAGAAACATCCAGAGGTAAAGAGTATTAATCTGTGGGCAGGTAATAAAGGTATTATCGTAGAAACAGAAGAGGATGCCAAAAATATTCAATTCGTGGAAAAAATTGGGGTTGTAGTACAAACTACCTTTTCACAATTTAAGTTTCAAAGTATAATAAAAATAT
>CAUUIH010000014.1:0-15976 GCA_963545165.1 uncultured Veillonella sp. | reverse complement strand
CAGTGATGAGCAATATTGGCTTTCATAAGGCGGCTAAAGAATTGGGCATGCAAACCTGTAGTACAGCCGTAGGAGATCGCTACGTGCTGGAAAAAATGCTCGCTGACGGTTATTCCATCGGCGGTGAGCAATCGGGACATGTGATCTTCTTGGATTATAACAGCACTGGTGATGGTTTATTGACGGCAGTACAAACCTTATCCATTATGAAAGAAAAAGGAAAATCCCTGTCTAAACTAGCTGGTTTGATGACGAAGTACCCACAATTGTTGGTAAATGTACGAGTCTTAACAAAAGCAGGTTGGGAAACGAATGCAAGCATCCAAGATGCTATCCGTGAAGCGGAAGAAGAATTGGGCAGCAATGGTCGTATCTTAGTACGTCCATCGGGTACTGAGCCATTGATTCGTGTCATGGCAGAAGGTCCAGACCAAGACCAATTGGATGAATTGTGCAACCGTATTGCTGATGTCATCCGTATTGAACAAGGAGAAGCGTAATGTTTCGGTTAGTAACGGATGAAGAAACTTACGAACAGGGAACTTGGTCAGATGTAGAGCTTGTGTTAAACCAAATTGTAGCAGATGAGCGTGTGTTCTTTAGTTTGTTTTGGGATATACCAAAAGAAAACTGTCACTTTGTACAAGCCATTATGGATGAGGACCATCCTGACAAACTAAATTTAGAGATAGCCCTATCGAAAGATGGACATAACTATATGTATGTGAAGAAGTATGTGACCATACCATGGTGCATGGATACATTACAAACTATGCACATAGAGAGTCACTTACCAGACATGAGTGTCTGGGAGTTTGTAGGAGCCTTTCCACAAGGATAGATTATACAGCAATATAGCCTATTTAAAAGGCTTTCTCTCGATGATGAGGGATGAATATATCAGGGCATATGAACCTAATAAAAGTGCTGTAACAAAATAGGTGGTAAACAAAAAGAGGAAAGTTGATCAGAAGGTATCAACTTTCCTTTTTTTTATGGTTCTTTATCAAATTTTGGGGACAGCAGTTAATCGATTCGGTTTCTTTTTTATTAGAAACTAATTTGTTATTGCACTTTCATTATTAGCTATGGATTATTCTGCAATAGGCGCTTGTAATAGTGGGTTCCCAGCATCTAGGCCAACTGGAGTAGGGCTTACTAAATATAAGCAAAGCACAATGAGGATGGTTAAACCGATGATTAACCAAGAAAACTTACCAGACTTACTGAATCCGTAGTATCCAAACATGCGGACACCAAAGGCACAACCAACGGCAGCAATTAAGGAAGCTAAGGAGAATTGGTTTTCTAGGACAAAAAGCACCATGGTACCAGAAAAAGCACCAATTACTGTAACCATTGGTACAATGCGATCAAAAGGAGATGGGAAACTTCGTTTCACCCCATGAATATAGGAGGAAATTTCTAATCCGAATAGACCTAATAGTAAGGATAAGGACGGCCAAATCGCAGTCCAAGATTGACGCATTGCATAGCGATTAGCACCTACATAGTAAGCAAACCAAGTTAAGCCTAACATGGCAATGCCTACTAAAAGGAAGTACCAAGCATCAGGAATATGGCGGTAGGCTAAGACACCAACAATAGTCCAACCAGCCGCTAGTAAGGAAGAAATTCCAATTTGTCGTAATGTAGGACGTTCTGCTTGAGGAATGCGTTTGTATAAGGCAGCACCTAATTCCAAGATAAAGAAGAAAATAAATAATCCAATGGATAGATGCGGTGATACAAGACTTAATCCGAAAGAGATAACAAGAGGGATCGCTAACTTCCAACCTGGAAAGAACGTTAACTCTTTAAAGTCCAATCGTACATCCTGTGTTTCTAAGGTGAATGTATTATACAAGGTGAATGTCAGCATAAATGACACAACTTCTACAGGTGTAGCCCCCCAATATAATAGGGTCGGTACTAGTAAGAATGAAATGGTAATCCCCGTAAACCGAGAGATAAACGCTGCTACGATACCTATCGTAAAGTAAGGCAGTAGGGCAAAGATATACTCCATGATGAACTCCTTTTCAAAAAACGATATACTTACTTTTAGTATACGTTACTTTGGAACGCATAGCAAGGATATCAATGAATGGATTTTTTCGTAGGTGGTATACCTTTTACAATGCGGCGAATCGTTTCTGTATGGCATCCGTAGTGGGTGGCAATTTCAGCTATGGAAAGTCCCTCCCGTTGGTGTAAGGTATGTATAGCATAGGTGAAGTCACGGATGCGTCTCGCTTTTTGATAGACTCCATGGCGGATTAATAGATTGCGAATGGTATGATACTTAGTCTGATAGGTATTTGCTAATTGTTGCAATGAGGTACCTTGTAAATAGTCAGAAATAATGGTGTGACTAGGAAGTTGCTCCTTATTTCCTCGTAAGACAATTCCTTGTTCTCGCAATCTGGAAGCAATGGTTGAGGCTTTGACGTCATACAGTTTTCCGATATGAATCGTAGATAGTTTGTGTTGCGTATAGAGCTGGCAAATATCATCGATAGGTAAATCAATACGCTTCATGCTATTTCGGAGAGGAACTCCATGACGTTGTAACACATGAATGATCGTAGAAGGTGCCACCTGTAATTCTCGACCAATCATGGCAGCACTAGACCCTTTGTCGTAAGATTCTAGGATATAGGAGATAGGTAATGATGTTAGGGAGGAACTAGGGCGAGGTTCTTTTAGGTGATATTTATGTAAACGACTATAGATGGTTCGAGGGGACACATGAAAGTGTTGGGCAATGGCTTTGATGGACTCACCACTTTGATAGAGTGAAATCAGTTCCTCCTTAGGGATATTCGGCGTTCTACTATGAAAGGGAATATTATACTCACGTAATCGTTGGCAAATAGTGCTTTGACTGCAGTGCAATTGTTTGGCGATGGCGCTAGTGTTCATGTGCTTTTTCACATACAGTTGGTACAGTAATTCATAAGGAATGGGGATGATGAACTTTTTTGGACTGCTCATGAGATACCTCCTTGTGAAAGATAGATTACTTTCAGTATGCATAGAAACATAGGAGTTGTCCACTCACTGGTAGGAGTGTATATGACTGGTAGGAAATTTTCCATCAACTATGGAGTAAGGGAGGGGCTATCGTGTATAATAAAGGAATAGTTTTGATGATACAAGGAGATAGTATGAAAGATATGATTCATTATATTGCGATGCTACCAGCTATTGCTATCGCTATATCTATATTTAATTATGCGCAAGCGAAAATGGCCATTCATTTGGGAGATACAACACCGAGACAATGGGGGCGAGATACAATCAATCCTTTTGCTCACCTAGATTTGCTTGGTATTTTGGTGATGCTCATTGCCAGCGTAGGGTGGAGTAAACCAATTCCTTTTTCACCGCATCATTTTAAAAATCCACGGACAGGGATGATACAAATTGCCTTAGCAGGCCTAGGTGCTAATATTTTAGTGGCGTTTCTAGCCTATGTAGGCATGTCCATTGCCATGCAAGTAAGCACGGTGAGCACTGGTTTACAAATGGTTATGTCCTATATTGTGACATTGTGCATTGGCTTTGGGGTCTTTAATATGTTGCCAGTGCCTGGATTTATAGGATTTTATGTGCTATTGCAATATTTGCCTTATGAATGGCAAGAAAAATTATTGGGCGCTCAGCTATGGTTTTTTATTGGCATTTTGGTATTGGGACAATTTGGATTCTTAGGAGCCATCATTCGACCAGTATTTGCAGTTATATTAGGTATTTTTGAAAGTATTGTTCATCTAATTCTATAATATATTGGTATGCGTTTTGTGTATGAATAGATAGCTATTGCAGTTAACTATAGAAAAAATTCATAATTAAAAATAGATATTGCTAATGATTCTCGAAAGGTGTAGAATGAAAGCATTGTAAATGTTATATTTCATAGGAGGTCATCCATCATGAAAAAAAGTAAGTTAGCTATTCTAGCATTAGCATTAGTAGGAGCAGTTTCTGTAGGGGCCAATGCGTCCGCACATGGCGTATGGTTTGCAGAACGTATTGATCAACCAACATTGGTATTAGGGGAAGGTCCTGTAGATAATGCATACGAACCATCCATGGTGAAAAGCTTTGAGGCTTATGATGTAGCTTACAATCCATTGGACTTAAAAGTGATTCCTCATGAACATAATGTAACGATTGAAAAAAATGAAATGTTAGGTACTACAGCGACTACATTTGACTATGGCTATTTTACTAAAGATAAAGATGGTAAAATGCATAAAGCAATGATGAAAGACGTTCCAAATGCTGTAAAATCTACGCATGCAGTAAAATACAATGTTAACTACTGGAACGCAGCAGTAAAACCTGAACGCTTGAATATGCCAATTGAAATCGTTCCAAGCGTTAACCCATTGACATTGCGCAAAGGCGATACTTATGAAATTCAAGTATTCAAAGATGGCATGCCATATGCTAATGCTCCATTGATCAAAGACGTTATCAACGATTTGACGAATGAAAGCCAAGCTGATGCACAAGGTAAAGCAATGGTAACAGTGCCAGCCAATGGTGTGAACGTAGTAGGCGTAGAAGTAGCATTCCCAACAGAAACAAAAGGTGAACAAACTAAATATTTCTCTAGCTTGTCCTTTACGATTCAACCAGAGTAAGACGTCTCTTGTTTCGCTATGAAATCTTGTGGCGGTCTTAAATAGATAAAGGAAAGAGCACGGCATACCTCCTCTCAAACGGTATTTCATAATGTTTGTTCGGAGGCACGCCGTGCTCTTTTTGTGTTTGTGTTATTTAGTTAATATAGGAGCCACAAGATTTCTACTCGCAACTGCGTTCCTTAGGGGACGGGTATGGTGCGGTCTTTTGTGTTTACATGACTTAGAGAGTAAGAGCCGCCACAAGATTTCTACTCGCAACTGCGTTCCTTATATTGACATTTATACCTTGGGAAAATATATACTGATAGGAATTTTTAAAGGAGTATAAGTGACAGTTCATAATTTGTATAGATAGGTGGTGCATGGTGTACTACTGTACTGCACTATAGATGTGGTATAATTTAGTTAACTCTAAAAGTGAGGGATATCTATGCAGTTCAAGGCCTTTGATGATCTGAGTATTCAAGATAATTTTATCTTTGAAAAGGTGATGCGTGAAAAATCGATTTGCAAGGAATTGTTGGAACGTTTGTTAGAGATTTCAATTCAGGATATTGCGTACATTGAAACAGAGAAGACAATGGAGTCTGGTCTTGATGAAAAAGGTGTACGTTTAGACGTATATGTGAATGATGACAAAGGAACCGTCTATAATATTGAAATGCAAACGTACAAGAATATGCATGAGTTAGTAAAGCGGTCGCGTTTTTATCATAGTGCTATTGACCATTATTCTATGGAAAAGGGCGCTGATTATATGACATTGAATGATTGTTTTGTTATCTTCATTTGCACATTCCCTATATTTTCTGGAAGGCGTCATAAATACACGTATACGAAAAAATGTACAGAAGAACCAGGCAGAGAGTTGGGAGATGGTTTGACGACTATATTTTTAAGTACCAAGGCAGAAATGAATGATGTGTCGGAATTGTTACAGAACTTTTTGGACTATGTAGATGGTAGACCACCAGCAGATGGTTTATTGCAACAGATGGATGAGATTGTACATGTAGTGAAGCAAAGCAAGGAATGGAGGGGCGAGTATATGAAGTTAGAAATGGATCGGAAGAAATATTGGCGTGAAGGAAAGGAAGAAGGTAGGTTAGAGGCTATTATTGGTATGTTGCGTGAAAAATTATCGGTAGATATGATTGCTCGTATTACCAATATGCCTGTAGAACAAGTAGTTCAAATTGGAAAAGAGCACGCGCTCTTATAGACGTCTCTTGTTTCGCTATGAAATCTTGTGGCGGTCTTAAATAGATAAAGGAAAGAGCACGGCATACCTCCTCTCAAACGGTATTTCATAATGTTTGTTCGGAGGCACGCCGTGCTCTTTTTGTGTTTGGCTCTATAAATAAGTTGACGGAATATGGTAACTCTGATAGTATAATAAATAACTAGATATGGCTCTTAAGAGCTCTTGGTGATGGAGGCATCACCTACTGAAAAAGGACAACACTATGTGCTGTCCTTTTTTGGATTCTAATTTCATTACAACAGATGGATAAGATTTCTACTCGCAACTGCGTTTCTTCGGAGAAGGAAATATGTGGTGCTTCTTATTACCCAAAAGAATAGACAACGATTATCTTATAGTTTTAATCTATATCTGACTATTTCATATACATATTATACAAATCCCTACCTAAGGAGTATAGTATAACCATCAGATAGACACTTATCGATGTATACGAATGGAGGTAATATATATGAAATATTCTGTAACAGGGTTCCCACGTATTGGGGCAAAACGTGAATTAAAGTTTGCTACGGAAGCGTATTTTCGTGGTGATGTGAGTCTAGAGGAATTAACAAAGGTTGTACGTGAGCAACGCGAGGTGCAATGGAAAGTACAACAGGCAGCAGGGGCGGATTTTATTCCGTCCAATGACTATTCTTTATATGATAGCGTGCTAGATACAGCGTTTACATTGAACGCTATTCCTAAACGATACCAAGCCTTAGGATTAGGGGAAGTAGATACATACTTTGCAGTGGCTCGTGGATACCAAGGGAACGCGGGCGATGTGAAAGCTTTCTCTATGAAGAAATGGTTTAATACGAACTATCACTACTTGGTGCCAGAAATTGATGATGATACAACATTGCAACTACGGTCCACAGCATTCCTAGATGGATATCGTCAAGCGAAGTCCTTGGGTATTACTACAAAGCCTGTCTTAGTAGGACCGTTTACATTCTTAAAATTAGCAGACTTTACAGGCCGTAAAGGAATTGAAGATGTTTTGGATGATGTGGTGAATGCTTATGCAGCAGCATTCCAAGCGGCTAAGGAAGAAGGCGTGGCTTGGCTTCAATTGGACGAACCATACTTAGTATATGATCTTAGTGAGGCAGATGTGGCATTGTTTGCTCGTATCTATGAAAGCTTGCTTCCTCGAAAACAAGGTGTACAAGTACTATTGCAAACCTACTTTGGAGATATTCGTGATGCTTATGACGTAGTGACACAACTTGACTTTGACGGTATTGGCTTGGATTTCATCGAAGGCAAGCAAACAGAATCCTTGGTGAAAACCCATGGATTCCCACAAGGTAAGTCACTCTTTGCTGGCTTAGTAAACGGTAAAAATATTTGGCGTACAGATTATAAAAAAGTGCTAGCAAAACTTGGTGAATTACGAGCAACTGGCATCGACGTGGTGCTTAGCACATCCTGCTCCTTGCTACATGTGCCATACACTGTGGCGAATGAGCTAAAACTTTCACAAGATGTATTGCAACATTTCTCCTTCGCCTATGAAAAATTAGGTGAATTGAAGGAAATCACCGACCTAGCAGAGCTTTTAGATTACACATCCCACGAAGTGTTCCAAGCGAACCAAGACTTGTTTGCCAAATCTGAACTTCGTACGGATGCAAGCGTGCAACAAGCAGTGGCTGCCTTGGTAGAAGAAGATTTCAACCGCCCACAAAGAATCAAAGAACGTCAAGCGGCACAAAAAGCGATTTTTCAATTACCATTGTTACCAACCACAACGATTGGTTCGTTCCCACAAACTAAAGCGGTGAAAGAAAACCGTAAATTGTTCCGTCAAGGTGAAATCTCTGAAGCAGAATATCGTGCTAAAGCAAAAGAATTTATCAAAGATTGCGTTGAGTTGCAAGAAGAAATTGGCTTAGACGTATTAGTACACGGTGAGTTCGAACGAAATGACATGGTGGAATTTTTCGGAGAAAACCTATCCGGATTCGTGTTCACCTCTAATGCTTGGGTACAATCCTACGGCACACGTGGCGTAAAACCACCAATCGTGTTTGGTGATATCAAACGTAAACAAGCCATCACCACAGATTACAGTGCCTATGCCAATAGCTTAACCAATAAAGAAGTGAAAGGTATGTTGACAGGTCCGGTGACAATCTTGAACTGGTCATTCCCTCGGGAAGATATTTCCACAAAAGAAATGATGTACCAAATTGGCTTAGCCATTCGTGAAGAAGTGCTCGACCTAGAAGCGGCAGGGATTCGCATTATTCAAATCGATGAAGCGGCCCTTCGTGAAAAATTACCACTACGCCGTGCCGACTGGTATAGTGATTATCTAGACTTTGCTATCAAAGCGTTCCGTCTATGTCATGGCAAAGTACAAGTGGGTACACAAATTCATACGCATATGTGCTATAGCGAGTTTGAAGATATTATCTCTGAAATTGACGCGATGGATGCAGACGTGATTACTTTTGAAGCTTCACGATCCAAGTTAACATTACTAGATGCATTGTTGGAAAATAACTTCCAAACAGAAGTAGGACCTGGCGTATACGATATTCACTCACCACGGGTACCAAGCGTAGAAGAGATCAAAGATGTGATACGCTTAATCATTGGAAAGATCCCCGTAGAACATGTATGGATCAACCCAGACTGCGGATTAAAAACACGTGGAGAAAAAGAAACTGTAGCTAGCTTGCAACACATGGTAGAAGCAGTACAACAGATTCGAGCAGAATTAGGGTAAGTTATAAGAATATATTCTGTAGGTCTTATTAGAGATATTGACAAAATGCAAAATGAAGTTTAGAATGAAAGTAAGTAGTAGTCGGTATAGAGACGTTAAATCTATAACAAGTGGTCGGAGTGGAGACTGAAAACCCATTTCAATTGCAGTAGGAACTGTGAAAAATTCCAGTTAGAGGGTGAGTCATCACCCTCTATTTTTTTAGGAGGATGTAAATATGGAAGTATCCTTTAAGACAAGAGTTAAATTCGTGCTTGAAGAATGTGCATTAGATTATTTACATAACTTTATTGGAAAAAAATATATAGTGTATTCTAGTAATTTTACTAAAAATGAATATTATACAATTGATGCTAAAAAAGATAATTATTTGCACTTGACTGGTGTAATAACTAATTTAAGAGCTAGTGTGTTCTTTGATAAGTGTATTACTGGCGCACTAGAAGAAAATGACTTTGAGTTAGGTGATAAAAATTCTAAGCCATTGACCTTATTAAAAGGTAATATGCTTAGAAATCCTAGCCCGGTTGACTTAATTGTTCAAAAAGATAACGATAAACAATGTATACCTAAGATTATCTTTAATAAAAATAATCTCAATCTAAGTGAAATTGCACAATTATTACCTCTTGAGATGAGAGGTTAATTTATTATAGATAAAATAAAGGAACATCGGTAGCAATACCGATGTTCCTTTGTTTTTATTTTATCTTATCTCCAATCGCTCCATGATGCGCCGCAACTGTTCT
The DNA here is from genome assembly GCA_963545165.1 of uncultured Veillonella sp. GTDB lineage: Bacteria > Bacillota > Negativicutes > Veillonellales > Veillonellaceae > F0422. The sequence goes on along the minus strand of CAUUIH010000014.1, from coordinate 6,580 downwards.
TGTACTTGTTGCATGTCGGCTTGTTGTTGAGCAATTTGTTTTTGTTGCTGTTGTACTAAGGTAACTAGCTGAGATTTGCTGTATGTCGCGTACGGGTTACTTTCACCGAATTTAAGGCTAAGGCCAGCGTTAAATAAACGCTCGGTACCACCAAGGTTCGTACTGAAAGACACCATTGTTTTTTCGTTTGGTCGATAGAATGCACCTAGGGCAAAGGCGTGAGACCCTTGGTAATGTCCGTAGCCAGCGGCGATATCCCATTTATCTTCGCTGTTGTAATCTTGTGGATGCAAAGCCGCAAGGGCAGCGGCACTTGCTCCCATAGAATTAAGGCGATGGCCTAGGCGATCTACAGAGGATTCCACCCGTTTGAAGGCCTCAGGGTTCGTAGCGATAGAGGATAAGTCTACTGTGCCAGTTACCGAATGCCCTGCTGTATCTGTTACAGTCAAGGATAATGTTTTATCCTGTAGTTGCAAGCCAGTGGTGGAAGCTACCAAGGTATCGTTACCGTCATGGCTATGTTCTGCTACCGCTTTTAACTGTGCTACATTGACGGCATCCGTATCTTTGGTACCAGCGGCTACGCCGGTGATTTGACGAGTTAAGGCGTTGTCAGCATCGCCCACGGATACAGCCCCCAAGGTAGATACCCATGTGCTGTCTGTAAGGGTGGAAGGCATTTTCGTAGCTGGATCATAACCTACTACACCGGCGGCTGTGTTGCTTACAGACTGACTACCAATGGCAACGCCACCTGTAGTGGTTACATTCGAGTCAAAACCGATAGCTGTCGCTCGTGCCACGTTGGTAGTCATGTTCGCAGAAGCAGTGGCACCACCAATGAGGATACTTTCATTAGCGGCGGTCAAGGTCCGATGGTCCCCGAATAAGATAGAGGACGTAGTGTCGGTAACTGTATTTTCCGCACCAATTACAGATAGATGGCTCACATTGGTGATCGTGTTTTTGTAACCATTCACCATGTTGAACTTACTTGGAGTAGAACTAGTCCCTGTTATCGTATTACCGACCCCGATAATTTGTGTATGTGAAGTGTCCTTAGCTGTATTTGCACCGCCGATGGCTAAGGTAGCGCCACCCGCACTTTTGGCAACTCCTTCTTGTAAGGCAGCTTGCATATCTTTCACGGAGGCATACGTAGTATTATAGGCAGAGGCATTGAAAGAGCCTAAGGAATTTTCGATGTGGTTTCCAGCCCCCATAGTGATGGCACCATTACTATTTTTGACAGAGTTTGCCGCACCAGTGATCACATTGGCAACACCAGATGTGGAACTACCAGACATAGATTCATTAGAGTTCAAGGATCCCACAACAGTGGCGAAGGCATTTTTTGTTGCATTCTTGAAGGTATCAAAGAATCCATTGGCATTGAAAGGGCTAGACTGTACGTTGTAGCTACCCAAGGTAGTGGCAAACCCACCACCTGTATAAGAGTTTGTGCCTACCGTAGTAGAAGCTACGCCAAACTGTTTGAGCTTGCTTGGGGAACTGTCACCAATAGCTATATCATTCTTTTCCAACGTGTGGTCTCCAATTTCGATGGACCCTGTGCGAGCATAGGTATTAGCCCCAACAGCTATACCAGCTGGTAGATTTTTTAAAATGGCTTCTTCATTTCTAATGTCTCGTCCACTGAAAGTTTCTCCAAAGGACAAGACACCTTCTTGCTTGCCGCCACCCATCATGACAGTTGCTTTCGGACCTACTGCAATATTGGTGCTATCGTTGGCAGCCATGGCATCATATAGGATGCCTGTCGCATCATGTAATACGATGTCTTTAGGTAAACCATCTGCCTGTGCAAGGCTCCATGGAAACACTAATAAAGTTGATGCTAATAGGGCACCAGTGGAAGCTGCCAAGGTGTAGTGTTTGCGGATTCGTTGTGTGTTAGTAGATACTTCTTTCATCATATCTCTCCCGTTTCTTTTTCTTACTGACTTACGATGAATACAGAAAACGTTGGATATACGCACCCCCTTTTTGCGAATATCTAATGATGAGTGATCGTACCATGAACAAGCATGCGTACATGTATATATGTATAGTATATCACATATTCAGAAGGGTCTATAGAAGAAATTAGCTCTAATGATGAAAGAAAGGTAAGTTGTTGTGCTAGAGGTAATGGGAGCAGGATGTCCTTACATGGATATAGGGGTAATGCCATATGGTAAGAGGTCCGACGATATTTTTTTATAGTGTGTAAATGTAACAATATGATTGCTTGCTAGTATTGTAATTTGATATAATGAAAAAGCTTGTCTATAGAATCTAGAATAATTATTAATTAGTAAATGTGTGCTTTAGGCAACGCACTAATAGTGCCTAAATTTGATATAATTGCAACATGTTTTTGATTTAAAAGGAGGTTGAATATTTTCAATTTGTAAAAAATACTGACTAGGTATATAATTGTGCATGTACGACATCATTTTTCGAGAAAGGAATGATGTCAATTTTGCGTTTTTACAATCAACGGATAACAGACAGAGTAGGAGGGTAAAAGGTATGCAGTAATGCGAAGTGGATGTTTATTTATGGGATTACGTAGGATAGTAAAAGAAAACATAATAGTATACATAAGCATTCAATAGTAGGCTGACGAGAGAGATGGGAAGTTTGATTTGCTCTGGTCGTGTAGGACTTTCAAAGATGAAAGCGTGTAGTAGCAACGAGTGCAGAATATATGGAACATAGTTAGAAGTGTGTATAGGAGTAAAAACACAATGAATAAGATATTTAAAGTTATCTGGAGCAAGTCAAAACAATGTTATATCGTTGTCTCTGAAATGGCGAAAAACCATTCTGGGAAAAAGAAAATCGTCGTGGCAAGCATCTTGGCGGCTATGGCTGTGGGGACAGAGATACCGGTTATGGCTATAACTCAAGGTAGCGAATATGGCGGTTCAACTGCAATAGGAGCGGGAAGTAGCTCTTATGGCGGAGATGTTGTTACCCCAGTTCAGGAAACTGGTGTTACGTCTATTTCTATTGGTAATTCAGCTACAAGTAATGGTGCGGGAAGTGTTGCTATTGGAGCTGAGGCGAAGTCTGGGAAGGGTGTTGGACCAAAAGGGACTGGTAGTGGGTCTAATATTGTAAACTATGGTGTAGCGATTGGACGTAAAGCAGAAGTTAATCGTGATTATGGGGTAGCTATAGGTTTCAGAAATAAGGCTGCCTTATCTGCTACTGCAGTTGGTCAAAGTGCTAGTGCGCCTCAATGGGGGGCATCAGCCTATGGGGTAAGTGCTCGTGGATATGGTCAAGGTGCGATTGCTGTTGGTTTCCAAGCTTCAGCGGGGGCAAATCTTTATAATCAAGATGGTAGTCCTAAAAACATTTTTACATGGGATGATAACACGAATGATATCAATAGCTATCAAAAATGGGGGGATATGTCTGTAGGTTTACGCGCCTTGGCAACAGGTGGTAATGCTACAGCACTAGGTCGTAATGCTACAGCTACTGCAGCAAATGCTGTAGCTATCGGTGGTGGTGATGGATCTAGTTATGATAATAATACAGAAAGAACCCAAGCAACAAAGGAAAAGGCAACAGCCATTGGTTACAATGCTACAGCCTCTAATACAAGTGCCACTGCATTAGGTACCAAAGCATCTGCCTCTGCAGAGAATGCAGCAGCTATTGGTACTAGTGCATCCGCATCTGCAAAAGATACCTTTGCAGCAGGCACAAGTGCATCTGCCTCTGCAGAAGGTGCGACAGCTGTAGGTAAAGCTGCAAAGGCAAAAAAAGCTGATGCTTTAGCGTTGGGTACTGGTGCAATCGCATCAGAAACAAATGCGACAGCGATTGGTAAAGGTGCATCTGCAGCAAAAAGCGAAGCCATTGCTATCGGTAAAGAGGCAGAAGCTTTGGAATCTAGTTCCACTGCCATTGGTACTGGTGCGAATGCAGAAAAAGCGGACACGCTGGCGATTGGATCTGGAGCAATCTCTGGTGGAACCAGCGCGATTGCTGTTGGTAAAGGTGCCACTGCGCAAGCGGAAGAAGCAGTAGCAGTCGGTGTTGGTACAGAAGCAAAACAAGCGCACGATGTTGCGTTTGGTAATGCAGCTAAGGCTAATGGTGGTGGTGCGACTGCTGTAGGGTATCTAGTAAACGCCACAGGAAACCAATCTTTCGGCGCTGGATCTAATACATCTGTGTCTGGAGCAGCAGCGGTAGGTATTGGTTATAAAGTGACTGCTTCTGGTGAACGGTCTATCAGTATTGGTAATAATGATGGGAATACTACGACAGGTGCTACAGCATCTAATGCGATTGCTATTGGTACCGGTACGACATCTAGTGGCAGTGGAGCGATTGCCATCGGTAAAAATGTACAAAATGCGAAAGACAATACAACCGCTATAGGTGTCAATCTAAGTGCTAGTGAATCGGCTACAGGTAGTGTGTTGATGGGTTATAACTCCACAACAAGAGCCGATCAATCTGTTAACATTGGTTCTGCGAATACTACAGAGAAAGCAGCGCAATACTCTACAGCCGTTGGTTATGATGTGAGAGCAAAAGGTAAAAATGCGATAGCCATTGGTTCCAGTGATGGGGATGCTAATAAAAAGGTAGTAGCATCATCTGAAAGTTCCATTGCGATTGGTACAAAAGCGCAAAGTAATAACACAGCAGCCACTGCGATTGGTAAAGAAGCGTTAGCAGGAAATACAGATGCCATTGCTATTGGTACATCTGCAGAAGGTAATGCTACCTCTACAACTGCGATTGGTAAAGGAGCAAAAGCTAGGAAAAACAGTGCCATTGCATTAGGTACTGGAGCCATTGCAGAAGAAAACACTACCATTGCCATCGGTAATGCATCAAAGGCTACTAAAGAAAATGATAATGCTTTTGGTAATACAAGCACAGCTAGTGGTGGTGGTTCTACGGCCATTGGTTACTTGGTGAATACGTCTGGCAACCAAGCTTTTGGCGCTGGCTCCAATACAACTGTATCAGAAGCGGCTGCAGTGGGTATTGGTTATCAAGTGACAGCATCAGGAAATCGATCCATTGGTATTGGTGCAGACTATCAAGGTAAGAAGACTACGGCAAGTGCAGCCTACACGGTAGCCATGGGTGCAGGAGCTCAAGCCAGTTCGACTAGTGCAGTGGCGATAGGAACCAATGCAAGTGCGGGGTTAGAACATTCCGTAGCAATCGGTGAAGGTTCTACTACAACGGCCAATGATGGTACAGCAACGACTGGGTATTTGACAAATGAATCGGTAAGTAATAGCGGTAATGGTGTCATTGCCATTGGTAATAAACGTAATGATAAAAATGCTAATGGTACGAATGATCCAGGAACTATATTACGTCGAATTGTTGGCTTAGCTAGCGGTACAAATGACTATGATGCTGCGAATATTAAACAATTAAAAGCATTAGAATCTAAAGAGCGCCATATCAAGGTAAAAACAGGAAATGATGCTTATACACCAGATGCGAATGGTAAAATTACTCTAAATTACGTAAATGGTAAAGGAGAAGATGTTACCGGAGAAGTAACTGAAATTAAAGACGTAGCCAAAAAATCTGATGAATGGACATTGCGTACACAAGATGGAACTTCCACGGCAGTGGCTGCACCGCAAACAGTGAACGGTTTGACGAAAAAAGCTGTTACGTTAAAAGCAGGCGATAATATCGCTATCGAAAACAGCAGTGGTACCGTTACTATTAAGGTTAAGGATGTTGTGAAATCTGTTACAAGTGCCAATGCAAATGCTCTATCAGTGAGCACTACGAATGGTGCTGTGACCATTACGCCTAATATCGCAAGTTCTGTAGGAGCAGCGAACGAGGATAACAAACTTGTCACCTCTGGTAAAGTAAAAACAGCTCTTGATGCGAAAATTGATAAAACATCAGAGGTACATGTAAAATCAGGTGAGTACACAGTTGCTGCTGATGGTACAGCATCTTTGATTCAACAAAATGGTAATAACGCAGATCTAAGCACTCGTGTGACGATTAAAGATATTGCTAAAAAATCTGTAGTAGAGGGTATTAGTTCAACGGTAAATACACATACTACACAAATTAGCGATTTGACTACAGCAGTAGGGGGAAAAGTAAGCCAATCTGATTTTGATACGTTCAAGGCGAAAGCAATTACTTTCACAGGCGATGATAATGCTGGTGTAGCGCGTGCGTTAGACACTACATTAACGGTGAAAGGTGGCGCTAATTACACGTCGACCACAGCGAATACGAATATTCGTGTCGAAAAAGATGGTACTAATGGTGCCAATGGTCTGCTTGTTAAATTGTCTGATACATTATCTGGCATGAAAGAAATTGCAGGTACTGGTTCTAGTGATTTAGTCATCAAAAATGGCGATACAAAAGTGACTGTAAAAGCTCCGACTAATGGAGATACAGGTACAGTGGACTTTGGTAAAGCAAAAGTTGTGGCATCTAATTTAGATGCGGATATTGCGTATAAAGCAGGTTCTGAAAGTAGTAGCAATAAGGTTAAATTACAAACAGGCCTTAATTTCGTAGCAGGTACAGGTACAGTAGC
>CAUUIH010000013.1:0-16900 GCA_963545165.1 uncultured Veillonella sp. | reverse complement strand
CGGGTTACCACCATCGGTTGAGTATTGACCATTTTTGTAAATCATGTAGAATGGTACATATAAGCTATGTGCTAACTATGTGAGCCATGGCGAATACATGAGAACAGGATGGACATAATGAAACAAAAACGATATAGAGTCTATGGGTGGTGGGCCATAGGATTGGCGCTAATCTTAGCTTTGCTAGGATTAGGCTGGAATATGTATGTGAAATATACAACGCCGGTGACGAAATATGTGCTAGAAACGGGCGATTTTGAACTGCAAATTCCTAAATTAGGCGTAACTAGTACAACGATTTCCTTGGCTTGGAATCCAGTGAATGATGACCGATTAGCAGGATATGATGTTTACGTCAATCAAGAAAAAGTGAAAGAGATTCGTCCTAGTGCAAAAGAGGAATCTATCATCCCTAGGGAGGAACTGAATGGATTAGAGGCTGATACTGTATATTTACTGCAAGTAAAAGCTGTAGATGATAGGGGTACTAATTTGTCTGATTCTTCTAAAGTGCCAGTAAAAACATTGCCGAAAGAACCACGCCTAGAGGCGACTGCTTATGGAGCTGTAGGAGATGGAATCACGGATAATACGGTGGCTTTACAAAAAGCGATACGTGATACCCCAGCGGGAGGTATTTTACATCTTAGTAAAGGGGTATACCGAACAGGAACACTATTTTTACATAGCTATATGACCTTAGAACTAGATGAGGATGCTGTATTGATGGCTGTCAATGATAGTTCTGTATTTGTGAAACCTAATTATGTGGTCACAGGAGGTACGCCATATTTAGGGCTTTTACAGTTAGAAGGAGATGAGCAAGGCCCTATTGAAAGTGTTGTCATTCGTGGCGGCACGATTGATGGATATGGGTGGAAAGAAGATCTTTCACAAGAAGAGAACGAAGCCGAAGCGGATTCCGTGACACAAGATGTGTTGGATACAAATGGGCTGTTAAGTAAGTCGGAAGTGGAGGCGGCTATGCGTAGAGGGGCTAGTTATGAGAAAGGAAACAGCACCCGATCTTCTCTAGTGGTCATCCATCATGGTAAGGATATTTCCATCCAACATACGGTATTAAAAAATGCATCGGCTCATATGGTGGACGCTACACAAGTAAACCAATTGAGTATTCAGGATGTACGTATGGAAGGTATGCACAGCGGTGATGGCTTACATTGGGATGGCGTAGGATTGCTGACGTACAATCTTGTTATGGAGCGTATGCAACAAGGGATTGTGGTGTTAGCGGGACACCCTGTAGGATCCAGTGTAACGGAGCAGTGGAATGCGTACAATGTGCAGATTCATCATAGCCGTGTAGGCATCGTCTTTGCCAATACAGGAAATACTTGGATTCAACATATGTATTTACAAGGATTGACGATGGAAGAGGTACTACTGGCTATGCGTGTTCGTGAGACCACAACGATAGGCGGAGGCATTCGTGATATTGTGGTACGAGAGGCAGATTTGCGAGGGATTACGCAACAAATAGATATAGGGAATAAACGAAATAGTCCTACAGAATGGATTCACACGACTGTAGAACTCAAACATTAGTAAACAATAAAGGAGAGTTGAAGTATCAACTCTCCTTTATTGTAAGTATTATATCTCTTGCGATTAGATTTATTTTTGTAATGGATTGTGGAATAATCCCTGTGTTTTTTTGCGGCGGTTGCTAGGTACGTAGACCTGTAAAAATTTAGGTAATACTTCTAAGTCTACTGGCGCGTCAGGCCCGATATCGCCATCCATATTGGTGGATGCATCCATGGTGTCACATACTTCGATGCGAGCTTGTTTGACTTTCAGTATGGTTACATATTTGGAATTATAAATAGAACCGCTTAGAATGAGTGGCAAAATAAAGAATAGGTTCATAATGAAGTATTCTTTGAAAATAATAATGCGCATGTATCCGTCATCGACGGAAGCGGTAGGCATGAAATGTTCAAAGCTAGATACTACATTGGTTAGCAAAGCGATAACTAGAGGAGACATAAACTCCTGAGTTCCTTCTTCGGTAGTGATGCGGAACTTATAATCCTTGGTGGTAAATAAGGCTTGCCCACCTTTGGCAAAATAGGCCAAAGGACCTAATAATTGTTTTTCTTTTGGGGTGACGGAGGCAACCACCTCAGGAATGACCCCAATGGCGATGTTGTTGCAAAAAAATGAATCATTACAACGGCCTACATCGACATGGCGGATAGTACTGTTTTTTAAGCCGTGAATAGCCTCTAATGGTTGTAAAGGAATACCCAAAGCGCGGCTCATATCGTTGACGGTGCCAAGGGGGATGAACCCAAATTTGGCACGACAACCAGCTTTCACAATGCCGTTCACAGTTTCATTGATGGTGCCATCGCCACCCATGCAAAAGATGGCATCGAATCCTTCGTTAGAGGCTTCGATAGCGAAGCGAGTTGCATCACCGGCTTGTCGGGTAAATTTTACTTCTAAGCGCTCAAAGAGGGCGCTTAGTTGCCATTGCAGTTCCATTACGTATCGGCGAGCACGGCCACCACCTGATACGGGGTTTATAATAATTAGACAACGACTCATGGTTGATTCCTATAGTAAACATAAATATAGTAGTTATTACTATTATAGCATAGGAAATTTAATTGTGGGAAAGGGTTCTTTCTGTAGATTTCATTGATTTTTAGGACCTATTTCACGTATAATGAAAGAAATATGTTACGTATGCCAGACTCAGTGAAAATATAGAACAGTAACATCCTGGAGGGGGATTCGATGGATAAGACAGAAGAGTATCGTTTGCATAGTATTGATTCAATTGGGCGACTGCCGTTGAGTGAGCAAGTGTATATGTCCTTAAAGCAAGCTATTTTGACGGGTTCTTTAAAACCAAAAGTGAAATTAAGTGAAGTGCGTATTGCTGAACAATTAAATGTGAGCGCTACACCAGTGCGTGAAGCATTTCGTAAACTGGCAAAGGATAATCTTGTAGTGATTAAACCTTGGAAAGGTGTTACGGTGAAAGGCTATTCTCCAGAGGAGATTGTAGCCATGTATCAATGTCGTGAAGTCATGGAAGGGTTGGGTGCTAGACTTTGTGCAGAACGATGTACAGAGGAGCAGTTAGCAGAGTTACAAGAAGTGTGTGATGCAGGGATTCATACAGAAGATCCAGAAGAACGGGTGGCCATTAATAGTCGCTTTCACACGTTGATTGCAGAATTTTCTGGAAATGATCGCGTAGCAGATTATTTAGCAGATTTTCGGGAAATGGTCAATCGCGATATGTACATCAGTACGTCAGATAAGACGCGCACCATCTCTTGTGATTTAGAACATCAACAAATTATGGAAGCCATCCATGACCGCAATGGACAGTTGGCTGAAGAGCGGATGCGAGGTCATGTACGGAATGCGTTTGTATTTAAAAAGGCTCATGCAGAGTTATTAGCAAAGCAAAAGGAGCAGTAAGAAACCTAGTCATTACAGCGTTCATAGGTTATGATGTCAATAAGTTATAGCGTTATATATAAAAAATATATAAAATAGCTAGGAATTTATAAAATCATGTGTTTACTTTTACACAATCATTTGCTATAATAACCAAGCAAAGGGTTCACACTACCTTTGCAAGATAAAGATCTCTCTCTTTATCTACCTAACTTACAATAGGGAAGGGTTCATCTTATACCTTCCCAGGTAAAAGACCCTACTTTTACCGAAGGGGCGCCCCCCATTGCCCCAACAAAACATTTGAAGCTATTTCAAATGTTCTCTCTCTTTTTTCTCAAATACAAAGACCTCGGCTTTATTCTCTTGGCCGAGGTTTTTGTATGCCTTGAGTTATAGATAAAAACTATATGAAGCGAACTTTAAATTTGTTTGGCAAATAGATAAGGAATAAGTGGAGAACATACTTTATAAATATAGGGAATGTGATTGATGAAAGCCGCTAAAAATGCTATTATTAGAGGTGAACTTTGAGAGATTGATGTGTATGAAAAATACTGAATAAATACAGTCTTTCTGTAGTCCTATATTACAATCCTAAGGAGGGTGAATCTCTTGCAAAAACGTAAAGATTTTATCTGGAAAATGGGCGGTCAGCAAGGTGAAGGTATTGAAAGTTGTGGCGAAATTTTAGCAACTATTCTTGCCAAAGAAGGATATTCCTTGTACAGCCAACGTTTGTTTGCATCTCGTATCAAAGGTGGTCACACAACATTTGCATTACGTATCGCATTAGAACAAATTATGACAGTAGGCGAGCATATCGATTTCTTGGTAGCGCTTGACCAAGAAACTGTAGATATGCATGGTAAAGAAGTGCGTGAAGGTGGCTTTATCATTTGCGACAGCAAAGTAAATCCTAATTTTGAAGCTTTCACAGGTACTGGTGTAACATGCTTATCCTTACCAATTTCTGAAACAGCATTACAACAAGGTTCCTTGTTGATGCGTAACATTGTGGCATTGGGTATGTCTGTTGCTTTATTGGGTTTTGAAACAGAGTTGTTCTTAACAGCTATTAAAGCTCGTTTCGCGAAAAAATCTGAAGATATTATTAACAAAAACTTACAAGCATTCCAATTGGGCTATCAACTTGTAAAAGAACAATTGGGTGATGTAGAGGTAGATACATTAGATAAACCAACACCAAAAGATCAAATGTTCTTGCTTGGTAACGAAGCGTTAGCATTAGGTGCGATTGCAGCGGGTTCTCGTTTCATGGCATCCTATCCGATTACTCCAGCATCTGAAGTGATGGAATACATGATTAAGAAAATGGACAAAATCGGCGCTACTGTGGTACAAACAGAAGACGAAATTGCTGCTTGTATGATGGCTATGGGTGGCGTATACGCAGGTGTTCGTGGCTTTACATGTACATCTGGCCCTGGGTTGAGCTTGATGGCGGAATCCTTGTCCATGGCGTCTATGGCGGAATTGCCAATGTTGATCATCGATGTACAACGTTCTGGCCCATCCACAGGTATGGCTACAAAAGTGGAAACATCCGATATCGATGCAGCTTGCTACAATGCGCATGGCGATTATGCCAATATCGTTATTGCACCTACAAGCATTGAAGAATGTTTCTATGAAATTCAACATGCTTTCAACTTGGCAGAACAATACCAATGTCCAGTTATTTTCATGCCTGATTTACAACAAGGTTTGAATAAACAATCTGTACCAACATTCGATTTGAACCGTGTTGGTATTGAACGTGGTCATTTGATGAAAGAAGAAGATTTACCAGCATTGGAAAATCCTAAATACTTCAAACGTTTTGAATTGACTGAAAGTGGTATTTCCCCTCGTACTATCCCAGGTATGAAAAACGGTCTATTCTTGTCTACTGGCCTTGAGCATAATGAAGAAGGTAAACCAGCAGAGGCACCTTCTATGCACGTGGCACAAACAGATAAACGTTTCCGTAAATTATCTACAGTAGCAGATGTATATGAACCATTCTTGAACAATGCAAAACATGAGGAAGCAGATGTTCTTGTGATCGGTATTAACTCTAGCCGTGGGGCTATCGAAGAAGCAGTGGTGGAATTAGAGGCAGAAGGCCATAAAGTGAACCACTTACAACTTCGTTTGATTAAACCGTTCCCGAAAGAACAATTGCTACCATTCTATAACAGTGCTAAAAAAGTTGTGATTTGTGAGCAAAATGCAACAGGTCAATTAACTAATTTATTCCGCATTCATATGCCGAATAAAGAAAAACTTTCTAGTTGCTTAAAATACGATGGTAATCCATTTACAACATCTTATGTAAAAGCGGCAATTAAGGAGGTTTTATAATGGCAACAGCAAATCAATATAGAAATGATATCCGCCCTAACTGGTGCCCAGGTTGTGGTCACTATGGGGTACAAGCAGCCATCGCTGATGCAGTAGCTGCTCTTGATATTCCACCTGAAAAGTTGGCTGTTATCTCTGGTATCGGTTGTTCTAGCCGTATCGGTGGTTACTTCTATGCTTATGGTGCGCATACTACACATGGTCGTGCACTTCCATATGCACAAGGTGTGAAATTAGCGAATGAAGACATGAACGTTGTGGTTTGTGGTGGTGACGGTGATGCCTTTGCTATCGGGATGGGCCATACAATTCATGCGTTTAAACGTAATGTAAATATAACCTATGTGGTTATGGATAACCATGTATATGGTTTGACAAAAGGCCAAACATCTCCTCGTTCTGATGTGGGCTTTGTGACAAAAACATCTCCTCATGGTTCTTTTGAAAGTCCATTGCCAATTTGCGAAACAGCGATCGCTTCCGGTGCTACTTTCGTGGCACAAAGTTACATGGTAAACCGTGCGCAATTAGTGGACTTGATTAAACAAGGTATGCAACATGAAGGTTTCTCTTTCATCAATGTGTTCAGCCCTTGCGTAACGTACAATAAACAAAATGGCTATGATTACTTCAAAGATAATTTGGTGAACTTGCCTGAAGGTTACGACCCAACAAATCGTGCCGAAGCATTTGCTATGTTAGGGGAAACAAATGGTCTTGTAACAGGTTTGATTTATCAAGATACAACAAAACCATCCTTTGAACAGGCATTATATGCTGCTAATGGTGGTCCACACGCTCGTGCATTAGTGCATGATGTGGTGAAACCAGATGCAGAGATGTTTGCAGGTCTTTGCAATGAGTTTAAGTAGAAACGATATATCTCGTTTGAGGATATAGATGTGCGAAAATCCGCATTACTTCTAAAAACTGCCCTATGCGAAAGTTTTTAGTAAGCAATGCGGATTTTCTTTTGCATTGTGATATTGTGAGGAGAGATATGTTGTTTCTATTGAGGGAATTCATGGAGATACTAGTCAACTTGTTAATCTCTGTTGTGGCAGGAATGATCAGTCATTATTTCTGCAAGTGGTTAGACAGATGGTTTAAAGGTAACTAGCCCAATTTTGAGGTAGCTCTCTTTAAAAAGCAGAACCCCCACAGTTGCACCTGTGGGGGTTTGTTGTTCTCATGGAACTAGTCAACTTGTTGTCGATTAAATTATATCATGCTTAGCGAGAATTGTCATCTAAAAGCAGAAATCCCACAGCGGCAACTGTGGGGATTCTTTGTTTCGATGGAAGCACTCAACCTACATATATACAGTATAGCATAAGTAAGGAGTGGTGTCATTATATTAAGCTATTTAAGAGAGTTGTTTAATTTTTTTAAGTTCTCATGTAATGTTACAGCTCGCTTTAATTCTTGAATTACTTCTGGTGGAACACGATAGTCCTGATAATATGACATTCCTGAATAGCGAATAATTGGGTTTGTACCTTCTACTAAAAGCTTAATTCCTTTTTCTACATTGTCGTATTTTACATCAAGAATTTCATATTTTCCTCCATGAACAACAAGGGTGTTTTTTCCATCTCCCTGTACGCCAGATTCTGTATAATACTCCCAACTTCCTTCGTTTGTAGAAAAAGTTAATTTCCGCCAAAATACGGATTGAAAGGAAAAGTCAGAAAAAGTTACAAATTTTAGATATTGCTCTACAGTTTTATTCTGGTCAACTTTTGCTCTCCAGTAGATATTATCTTGTGGACCGTATGGTTCGGTACCCCAAGATTGAAACCAGGTGGCCTTTTCTACTTCATCTGTACGTTGAGGGGTGTGATTTAATATATCCATTACAGTTGCTTTTACTTGCTCTTTTTCTTCAGGTTTTAAATATGTGGAACTAGAATTTTGCTTTGAATGTGTAAATTTAGTGTTTGGAGATGCTAAAAAATTGATAGCTATAGTTAAAAAGAAGAATATGCATAAGGAATATATAAACGATGTGCGTTTAGATTTTTCTTTTTGACAATAATAAAAGCTACAAATAGCGATTATAAACGCAATAAAATAAAAGAATAACATAATTATGCCCCCTACAGTATATACAAGAAGATATCTTTGAATTAACTTTCAACCTTAGTATAGCATATTTTATTATGGCAAGTATATGTATAGTTTCTCCTTATTATCTAGTTATTTTCGTTGCTTTTAAAATCTCATTTGGATTGTTATAATGAGAGTATATGAAAATGAGGAGTGATTGTTGCATGAAAGCTGTTTTATATACGATGATGTTGGCGGCGTTTTTGAATCCTTTTGCATCGAGTTCTCTCACCATGTCTTTTCCGGATATGATGCGGGAGTTTGGAGCGTCAACGAATGACATGGCATGGGTGGTAGAAGCTTTTTTACTATGTTGTACGGTGGCGGTGATTCCTGCTGGGAAGCTAGCAGATATCTATGGGAAACGCAAGCTGTTTTATATGGGTAGTATTGTATTTACGATTATATCCGGGCTTATGTGCTTTGTGGGCTCGGTAGAGATGTTGATGTTCTATCGGGCGTTACAAGGGATTGCGCTGGGGATTGTATATACTACATCTATGTCTATTTTGACTTTGTCTGTGCCAGTGGAACGACGGGGATATGCATTCGGTATGATTGGAGGCATGGTGTATTTAGGATTATCTTTGGGACCTGCCTTAGGTGGATTTCTAAATTATTATTATGGCTGGCGCAGTATTTTTGTGTTTACCACCTTACTAGGTGTTGTGGCAAATGTGATGGCCTTTCGCTCGTTACACAAAGAATGGGTACATATGCCAGAGAGCAGTATATCTGTGAAAGGTTTACTTTTGTATGTCTTTGGCATCGGTGCAGTGATGATTGGTATTACAGAATGGGTTCGCTTTTGGTGGAGCCCTTATGCGTTTGTAGCGGGATTGGTCGCATTAAGTACATTAGGTTATATAGAATGGCATAGTAAGGATCCGCTCATCCCAGTTAAGATATTTGTATCGAATCTAGGATTTACTATGTCTAGCATAGCGGCGATGATGAACTTCAGTGCCACCTTTGGTGTAGGCTTTGTATTATCTTTATTTTTACAAATGATTATGGGCTTTGATTCTCGTATGACGGGCTTAACCTTGTGTATTCAAACGGGGATTATGGTGTTCTTAGCACCGCGGATGGGGGCCTTGTCAGATCGATATAATCCCGCTCAATTTGCTCGGTGGGGTATGGTGCTCATCGGCATAGGATTACTTAGTATGGCTTATGGTACTTTCACTGAAAGTATGATAATCATCGTGGTGAGTTTAGCTGTTGTTGGTGTTGGCGTTAGTTGCTTTGCACCGCCAAATAACAATCTGATCATGAGCTCAGTGCCGAAAACATATATTGGATTTGCATCCTCTACCATTTCCACAGTGCGTCTCTTGGGACAAACCATGAGTATGGCATTGATTGGCATCATCCTTGCGTACACCATAGAAGGAATGTCCGCATTACAAATGATGGAATACAACAGTACCGTTGCATTGCTTGTATTTGGAGTGATTTGCCTAGTAGGAGCTATTCCAGCAGGAATAGGGAATACGCGGAACTGACTAGCGACCATTAGTTGAGAACTGCTTAATAAGCGTTTGAACTGTCAACTATTAGTTGACAGTTCACTTGGTACTAGAAATATGCAGTACTATCATCATTTTTAGAAGTAATGTCTCTTTTTACAGTTATGTAAGCAACAAAGCTCTCTATTAGTAAACAAACTAAAGTGTTTTTGTTGATGAGAAGCTAGATGAAAAAGTGGTTGTAAACTATTAGTTGACAACCACAAAATAGTAAGTTGCATAAGAGAAAAGCTCGTTCATTAAGAAAAGCCGTGTTGCTTTTTAAAACTTTCGCCCAGTTTTTAAAAGTGACACGGATTTTCCCATACGGCCTTTTCCCACATGGCTTTTCTCGTATGCTCGTAACTTTTCTTTCATTGTCAGTTGTCCCTGATTTTTGTATAATGATAAGGTAATAGGCGATACCTCGTAGTAGGTTTCGCTTTCACTATGAATACTAGTAGTTCCCCTATGGGATAGGTTTAATAAAGGAGTCAAGTCATGATCAATCGCTACACTCGTGAAGAGATGGGACATATTTGGAGCGAACGCAATGAGTTCGATACGATGTTATTAGTTGAAATTTTGGCATCTGAAGCGCAGGCGGAATTGGGGATTATCCCAAAAGAAGCAGCTGTGGCGATTCGTGAAAAAGGTGATTTTGAGGTAGAACGGATTCGTGAAATTGAACGGGAAACGAATCATGATATCATTTCCTTTGTCACTGCCGTAGGTGAACATGTCGGTCCAGAGTTTGCTAAATACATTCATTTGGGCTTAACATCCACAGATGTAAAAGATACTGCCTTGGGATACATGATGAAACAAGCTTGTGATCTATTGTTAAAAGGGTTGCGTAATTTCCGTGAGGTTCTAGCGCGTCGTGCTGTAGAGTTCAAATATACGCCGATGATTGGCCGAACTCATGGTATTCATGGGGAACCGATCACATTTGGTGTGAAGCTGGTGAACTGGATGTCCGAAATTGACCGTGACATTGCTCGTTTGGAACAGGCTCGTCAATCCGTAGCAGTAGGTAAATTGTCTGGTGCTGTAGGAACGTACTCCAATATTGATCCATTTGTAGAACGATATGTATGTGAAAAATTGGGCTTAGAACCTGTGAAAGTAGCGACACAAGTAGTATCCCGTGATCGTCATGCAGAATTATTGTCTATGATTGCTGTTATTGGTGGTACCTTGGACCGTATTGCTTTAGAAATTCGTCATTTGCAACGTACAGAAGTGCGTGAAGCGGAAGAATATTTTAGCCCGAAACAAAAAGGTTCCTCTGCGATGCCACATAAACGTAATCCTATCACTTGTGAAAGAATTTGTGGCTTAGCTCGTATCTTGCGTGGACATGCACAAGCAGCATTTGAAGACCAGGCCTTGTGGCATGAACGCGATATTTCTCATAGCTCTGTGGAACGTGTGATTTTACCAGACGCAACGATTACATTAGATTATATGATTCATCTAGCCACACGCACAGTGGATAAATTATTGGTATATCCTGACAATATGATGAAAAACTTGAACTTAACAGGTGGTCTTGTATTTAGCCAAACGATTTTAACGCACTTGGTGGATAAAGGTGCTGTTCGTGATGAGGCGTACCGTTGGGTACAACGTCATGCGATGGCTCGTTGGTTAGAAGGTAAAGATTTTGCAACAGGATTAAAATCTGATCCAGAGATTGCGAAATACCTAAGTGCAGAAGAAATTGATGCTTGCTTTGATCCAACACCATTGTTACGTCATGTAGATACGATTATGGCTCGCTTTGGATTATAATCTAGGATACTTTGTATATTATCAAAGAGATTGACTAATATATATCAGGCTTTAAAGCTAAATATAAGAAAGCCATTTTGAACAAAAGAATAAAGAGACTAATACAAATCCGTGCTTTGTCACGGATTTTTGTTTGCTTAATATAAAAGAGATCGTAATACATAGATAGTATGGATATAAATCTTGGCAATAGCATGAATCGTAAAAAAATAGTATAATTGTATTTTAAGATATTATCTCTTTGATATAGATATAATTAAGGATTCATATAAAAGGTAAAGGGAGGAACGAATGAAAGAAATCAAAGATGTGTCGAAACTGAGTTATACCCATGTACAGGGCGGTCAGTTTCGTTGGATAACGGTGAGTACCATCATGCTGGCATTGGGGACGATTCTGCATGCCGTATCGCCAAGTGTGGCAGGGGTTACACCGAACTGGACAATCGCAACCTATTGTGTAGCTATTAACTTAACACGTCCCACACTTCGACAAAGTTTGGGGATTGGCTTGGTAGCAGCCTTGATCAATGTATTTACATCAAAATCAGCATTGCCATATGGCAACCTAATCAGTGAGCCATTGGGGGCTTTCACTTGCGCCGTGTTAGTGCATTACATTTCTAATTTAAAAATTGGCAAGCTAAACTTGATGCCTATCTTGAGTTCTTTCATCAGTACTGTGGCGTCTGGTGGAGCTTTTATTACCTGCTTATACCTCGTATTAGGATTGCCGAGCAATGTGTATTGGAATGCCATGTGGCCATTGGTGTTGATGGTGGCCCTTTGTAATGCTGTAGTGGCACCATTCTTGTACATTCCAGCGCAAAAATTATTGGCTCGCCAAACTGTGAAAGATCAACAATTGACAGACAGCAGTGATCATAGTGGTTTACGTATCGTTCCGTCTGTGAAAGCACCTATCGTTATCGACCATATGAGCTATCGCTATGGAAACCAAACGAAGTATGCCGTGAAAGACATTAACTTAGTGGTGAACGAAGGAGATTTCCTTGTTATCACTGGCCCAGCAGGTTGTGGTAAATCTACCATCTGTATGGCCATGGCTGGGGCTGTACCTAAGTTTTATGGCGGTACCATGGAAGGTATGGTGTTCATCAACGGTAAAGCGGTGACGCAATTAGAAATTCCTGATGTAGCTGATGATATTGGTATTGTTTTAGCTGACTACGATACACAATTAGTGACCATGACGGTAGCAGAGGAAGTAGCCTTTGCCCTTGAAAATCGTGGCTATACAGCGGAAGCCATCCAAGAGCGTACATCTATCGTATTGGATCAAGTGGGATTGACGGGCTTAGAAGACCGCAATGTGTACAGCTTGTCTGGCGGCCAACGTCAACGGTTGGCGATTGCCTCTGTGTTGGCTGTGAACCCATCTATTTTAGTCTTAGATGAACCTACAAGTTCTTTGGATCCAGAAGGTACAGAAGAGTTATATCGCCTAGTAGGTTCCTTGAATCGTGACCATGGCATTACTGTGGTTGTTATCGACCACGATTTACATGCTGTATTGCCGTACGCAAACCGCATGGCGCTAGTCGATGAGGGGGCATTGAAAATCGACAGTTCTGTAGAAGAAGTGCTGTCCTATATGTATGATACAAATACCTATGTAGATGCGTTACCATCCTTATTTGTGACTTATAAATCATTAGCAGCAAAAGGGATTGATTTAGATACACCTTGGTTATCTTTAACATCTGCTCAGTCTAGTCTTATGAAAGGAGAACGCTAATATGTTAACAGTTGAAAATTTGCGCTTTTCCTATGTACCGGGACAAGACATTATGAAAGATGTGACTTTCACTATCGGTGATGGTGAATTCATTACATTAGGCGGCCGTAATGGTTGTGGGAAAACTACGGTGACCCGCTTATTAGTGGGTTTGGAAACGCCCGTAGAAGGTAAGATTTCCTACGACGACCAAGATATTACGAATATGCCTACCTCTGAAAGAGGACGTTTTATTGGCTATGTGTTCCAACAGCCGGATCGTCAAATGTTCCGTCAAACGGTAGCAGAAGAAGTGGCATTTGGTCCTGAGCAATTGGGATATGATAAAGAAACGGTCCGAACTATCGTGAAAGATGCATTGGAACGAGTAGGTATTTCCCATTTAGCTGAGGCCTATCCATTGGGATTGCGCCGTGGAGAAAAGCAGCGGGTAGCCATTGCCTCTGCCTTAGCAATGCAGTCGAAATTATTGATTCTTGATGAGCCTACAAGCGGTCAAGATGGAACGGAGACAAAAGGGCTATTGGTGTTGTTACAAGAGTTGCAACAACAAGGCTTGACTATATTATTAATTACCCATGATATGGAGATTATGGCAGAATATTCTACGAGGGTCATCATTATGGGATATGGCACAAAAGCTTTCGATGGATCCCCAGAAGAATTATTTACAAATCGTGAGGATCTGTTGGAACTGGGCTTAACGAAACCACCAAGTGTGGTGCTTAGCGAAACGTTACCAGATTTAGGGTATTGTAAATCTATGAAAGAGTTTGAACTACGCTATGTAGAGCATGTAAAAGGGTAGGAGGAGAACGATGAAATTTGTACCATTAACAAAAATCTGGGCTACTATCTTCGTGTCCATCTTAGCCATTGCTATGAAAACGCCAGAATTACTCCTGGCATTATTTGGCGTTGAAATACTGTTGATGCTCATCGGCGGTATTCTGCATCGTCAATGGAAACCTTTATTGGCTTTAATCGGATTTTCTGCGTTCTTGGGAATTGTGCAGTACTTGGGTAGTTGGAATGTGGACTCTGCTGTGGTAACGGCGTTGCGCATGTTGACGATGACCACTATCTTTATGATGCTTATCGTGACGACGAAAACACAGGATTTAACAGTGGCGCTCGTCCAACAATGTCGCATCCCTTATGCATATGCCTTTATGTTTACAGCGGCCCTACGATTTGTGCCTGACTTTTTACGTGAAAGTAAAGCGGTACAAGAAGCGCAGGCTTGCCGTGGTATGTCTTTAGAGGGTAATTGGTTGACAAAGATTAAGTCCTATATGACTGTGATTCAACCGTTGATGCTGAAATCATTGAGTCGATCTGAGACCATGGCATTGTCCTTGGAACTTCGAGGCTTTGGAAATCAGCAACATACATTTATGCGGAAAGTGAGTTTACAGGGCATTGATTATGTGGCGGTATTGGCTATGTTAGTGGCGACACTTGTGACGCTATGTAGCCTGTGGGGCGTCTCTGGTTTCGCTATGTAGCCTCGTGGCGTTCGTAACTGAATAAGATAAAGGGAAGAGCACGGTATACCCCCTCTCAAACGGTATTTCACAATGTGTCGTCACTTGTGATGCTATGTAGACGGTGGCGGTCATGTTTATCTGGCAAAGGGAAACGAGCAACACATTCCTTCACAAACGGTATTTCATAATGTTTGTTCAGGAACATGTTGCTCGTTTCTATATTTCATGTATTTAGTGAGTAAAAGGCCGCCACAAAGGCTACTACGCCTAACTGCGTCCCTCAAGGAGTATTTTGTTCGGGGGCACACCGTGCTCTTCTTATGTTTGTGTTATTTAGCTAGCAAAGGAACGCCACAAAGGCTACTACTCGTAACGGCGTTCCTTAGAGGCGCTTGGGACGATATCATTTGCACACTTGCACTTTGCTTAGTTTGTTATGAGGATGTTTGATTGATTTAATTTGGGGAGTGTATTGTTTATGTTGGTGTTGATGGTGGTTTTCTGCTAATTATCTTATAGTTTATATCTATGCAAATTTAGCATAGCATAGGCTATGGTTATAGTTGACGGCTTGATTTGCTCTAAGATATACTATTATCATAGGATATAGAAATATATCGATATAAAAGATAAGTTTCGTTTATTGAGGAGAATGTAAGATGAATAAATTTATGAAACAAGTGACATTGGCTGCTGTTGTGGGTGCAGGTTTATTTGTAGCGGCTGTGCCAGCACAAGCAGCTTTCAGTAAGTATGCACCGGTGCAAGCGCAAGCTGCGATTAGCTATGATCGTGCGGTGGAAATTTTTAAAGCACAATATCCAGATTATCAAATTAAAGATGTTGATTTTGATGTGGACTATGGTCGCGCGCATTATGAAATTGAAGGCTTCCGTGGATATGAAGAAGTGGATGTAAAAATTGATGCCGCAACAGGTGAGATTTATCGCGTGAAGTATGATCGTGACTAAGTCGTCTCTTGTGAGTCTATGTAGCCTGTGGCGTTCGTAATTAGCATAATGGAAGAGCACGGTATACCCCCTCTCAAACGGTATTTCATAATGTGTCGTCACTTGTGATGCTATGTAGACGGTGGCGGTCATGTTTATCTGGCAAAGGGAAACGAGCAACACATTCCTTCACAAACGGTATTTCATAATGTTTGTTCAGGAACATGTTGCTCGTTTCTATATTTCATGTATTTAGTGAGTAAAAGGCCGCCACAAAGGCTACTACGCCTAACTGCGTTTCTCAAGGAGTAGTTTGTGGTTTTTGTTCGGGGGCACACCGTGCTCTTCTTGTGTTTGCGTATTTAACTAGTAAAGGTCGCCACAAAGGTTACTACGCCTAACTGCGTTCCTTAGTGGGCGCTTGTACGGTGTCATTTGCAAACTTGCGCTTTGCTTAGTTTGCTGTTTGGCAAGGAATTAAAGTTAAAATAATAACAATTTTCAAAAATCTTTCATAAGGGATTGTAATGTTCATAGCTGTTGGTGTTATAATGGGATGAGGTAAGTTCGTGCAGGGGTTGAAAGGAGAATTAATGGATTATAAGGTAGCAGCTTCTTTTTGGACGGAGAAGGATAAAACTGCAAGAAAGATGGACCCACGTGAATTGCACGTTGAGATTGTTGATTTTTTGAAAGCCCATCATACGTGTGCTTTGGCGACGCATAGTGAAACGGGGGTACGTTGTACTCCACTATCGTATACTGTGCATGGTGGCTACATTGATATTTTCTCTGAAGGCGGTGAGAAGTTCTTTCACTTAGAAGAAGATAAAAATGTATCTTTGACTGTGTTTGATTCTTATGAGGGTCCGGGTACAGCGAAGTGTGTTCAGATTCAAGGTGTAGCGACGGTGCTAGGCCCTGATGATGAAGAGTATGCTAAGGTGTTAACAGAAATTGGTATGGGGAAATTATTAGATCGTGAGGATCCACTATACTTGATTCGTGTGAAATCGAATGAGATTGTGTATTTAAATGGTTCTTTGCGAGCACGTGGCTATTATATTCGCCAAGTCTTGACGAGATAGGGTAGATTCTTTTTGCACATCTGCGCCAAGTATGATACAATAAGTAAAGACCGCCGTTAGAGGTTTCATCTAACGGTGGTTTTTATTTTAGAAATGGAGATAATTAATGAATATACAACGTATCTTACTGAGTGCGCTATTAGGAGCAACACTAGTAGTGACAGCTGCTTGCGGTACTGATGCAGCTCAGCAAGCAAAATCTGAAGTAGGGAAAGAAGTAAAAGTAGAAACAAAAATGCCTAGCTTTGATGCGACCCCGATTGCTGATGAATATGCTACGATTCATACGAATAAAGGAGATATCAAAGTGCGCCTGTATGGTAGCAAGGCACCGATTACTGTGAAAAACTTTAAAAGTTTAATTGAGCAGGGATATTACAATAATTTAA